>JAZQYK010000084.1:0-28378 GCA_045633505.1 Candidatus Fimenecus sp.
CGGCGTCTCGACGACCCGTAGGTTTTGCTGTTACTTATTTCGGGCTGTCGGGGACGCCAGCCCCTACATAAAATGTGTATATAAAACATCCCGACAAATTCAAATTTATTACATTAGATATAACAGCAAAATATTTCACAAAAAACGAGAAAAATATATGAAAAATCAAGAAAATGTTTGAAAAAACGAGAAAAACACTATTGGGATACTAAAAAACTCAAAAATATGCGCGAAAAAGTCATAAAAACACACTTGCGGTTCACTTGAACCTATGATATAATCAAAGTACGATGAAAGGCGGGTGAATGAAAATGCTTGAAAAAATACCGGGAACGGCACTGCCGTTTAACGTTTCGTCAGCAGAAAACTGCTTTTCGTTGATTTCACCTTTACTAACAGTAACGAAAGGGTTAACGTTATCGCAGGTTACTGAATTGACGGGGCTTGAGGCTTCAACGATACAGAATTGGGTGAAGCGAGGTTGGGTGAAAAAGCCTGAAGGAAAACGCTATGGCGAAGAACAGGTAATGCGCATTATTCTTATAAATATGATGCGCGGTTCAATGCAACTTGAACAGATAGCCTTGCTTATGTCCTATATCAACGGCTCAGTAGAGGACAGAGCAGACGATATTTTGCCTGACAGAGAATTGTTTGACATATTGTGCAATATAATATATATCTGTGACCAAAACTCATCGCTTGATATGAAATATCTTGACGAAATCATCGAAACACAGATTGAAAAAACAAAAATCAGCGACGTTATATCTGCGAAAAAACTTAAAACTGCTTTAAGAGCAATGGTGTTGGCGTTTTTGTCAGCACAAATAAGAGAACTGGCACAAAAAGCATTTGTTCAATTGATTTAGGGAGGGGTTATATGACGAATCTTTATTTATCCATATCACCGCAAGAGGCGTCCCGTCTGCTGACAGAAACAATAACCGATAATTCAGTAACGGGTGAGCTGATTGACGAATACAGTCAGGATATTGGAAACGGCACAACGGTTATAGTTTTAGTCTATGAAAAGCACTATTTTCGTGCAGAAAACCGATTAACTCTCACCGTGGTAATTGACAATATCTGCGGTAAAACTCATATTCACGCTATTAGCGGCGGCGGTGGCAGAGGCGTTTTCATCAATTGTGACTATGGCGCTTCGGAAAAGTTTGAGGAAGCAATTTTTGATGCCTTCTATAAATATATAATAAAGGAGTGAAAGAGTTGGAGTTTTTATTTGAAAACCTTTGGGCGTTTTGGATTGCCGTGGGTGTCGTTGCTCTCATAATTGAATTGTCAACGGCGGCACTTGTTTCAATCTGGTTCGTATTTGCTGCACTTCTTACTTGTTTTGTATCCTTGTTTGTGGACAGCTTTTTAATTCAGGTGTCAGTCTTTGTCGTGCTAAGCATAATTGCTTTGATTATTTCTCGTAAGGTTTACAAGAAATACATAAAAAAAGACAAGGATGATATCAGTATGGATAATCAGCTTGTAGGTAAATATGGCAAAACAACGGAAGAAACCGACAACATTAACGGAAAAGTATTGGTGGGCGACATCTATTGGAAAGCCAAAACTCAGGACGATGAAAAAATCGAAAAAAATGAAACGGTTAAAATAATAAGTGTTGAGGGAACAACGCTTGTTGTAACAAAGTAACTGCTTTTTAAATCCTGATTACAATTCTCATCGGCTGTTTTTCGCAATAAGCTGATAATTGCAACCCGATTTATTCGGCGGTTACTGAAATAAATATATACTATTAAAGGAGAAAAAATTATGGAATTATTGTTTACACCTTTTATTATCATTACAGCGCTTGTAATAGTGATTATTATCAAAAACGTGATTATCGTGCCACAGGCTAATGCTTACGTTGTTGAACGTCTCGGCGCATATCACACAACCTGGGAAACCGGTATTCACGTAAAAGTGCCGATTATTGACAGAGTTTCAAAACGAGTTAGTCTTAAAGAAGCAGTTGTGGATTTTCCACCACAGCCCGTTATCACAAAGGATAACGTTACAATGTCAATTGACACGGTGGTTTTCTACCGTATCGTTGACCCGAAACTTTTCACTTACGGCGTTGAAAGACCGATGATGGCGATTGAAAACCTTACGGCAACTACACTTCGTAATATTATCGGTGATATGGAGCTTGACTCAACTCTCACGTCAAGAGACACGATTAACTCTCAGATTACAACCGTACTTGATGAAGCAACTGATGCGTGGGGTATCAAGATTAACCGCGTTGAGCTTAAAAACATTATGCCTCCAAAGGAAATTCAGGACTCAATGGAAAAACAGATGAAGGCTGAACGTGAACGCCGTGAAAAGATTTTGCAGGCAGAAGGTGAAAAGAAAGCCGCAATCCTTGTTGCTGAAGGTGAAAAGGAATCTGCAATTCTTCGTGCTGATGCTATTAAGGAATCAAAAATCCGTGAGGCAGAAGGTGAGGCTGCTGCAATCTTAAAGATTCAGGAAGCAACTGCCGCAGGTATTGATATGATTAACAAGGTAAATCCAAGTAAAGAATTTATCAGCATCAAGGCGCTTGAATCCTTTGAAAAGGCTGCTGACGGCAAGGCTACAAAAATTATTATTCCGTCAGAAATTCAAGGTCTTGCAGGTTTGGCAACGTCACTTACCGAATTAGCTAAAAAAGACTGATAACACCTAAAAAAACATCACCCTGAGTAGAAATACTCAAGGTGACTTTTTGTTATGCTGAAACGATTTCGTTAAAAATAAATTGTGTGCGAAGAATTATTGCGTCGCAATCGTTGTCGTAATCTGCTTCAGAACAGATTGCTTTTGAAACGTCAAAATTATCCGAGAAAAGAAAAAACGTTGCAAATCTGTCAAAAATTTTATGACCTGCACTTCCGCCCATTGAATAAGGAAGATAAATATCTCCGCTGACTGAAACTTTTACGTTTCTTTTCATTGTGGCAGTGATTTCTCCTGTTTCAAGAGTTTCGGTGAGACGTTCGCCGACTTCACAATTCTTTACTGAAATCGCAACGACTGGTTTTGATATTGGCGTGGGCTTGATTTCGTTTTCGTACGCAACAACAAAACACAAGTCGCCAAAACCGGCGTTTGCGGATAATACAGCGACGATGTCATCAGCAATGTTTCCACAAGTTTTCATCTTATACCTCCGTTGTTTGTCTTATAATTGCCCAGATATAAAAGACGGTGTCGTTTATTTTTATTTTTTCGGCACGGTCGATTATATAGCGTTGATTTTCACTATCGTGAAGACGGAAGGTGCCATCAAGCCTCGTAAGGTCGTGATTTGCAGGGCCAATATATAAATATACGTTGTTTTTATTTACACCGAGCGGTGTGAAACTGCCTTGCTGATACAACTTGTTTTTGTATCTCAACGGCTGAATAAAGGCTTTGAAAAGGGGACTTTTCCAACCGTCAGACCCGGAAAGATAAACCGTATTGCCGAAAGAGCTTAATATTTTATTTATGCTCATACCTCCACCGCCTCGAATATAAAATTCACGTCATTTAAAAATTCCGTTGCCTGTAAAAGTGCTTCGTCACGGAATTTCACCGCATTTTCAATTATGGCTGAAGAGCTTTTACTGATGGTGACGTCACCTGCTTTAAATGACGAAAAATCGTCTTCCGAACTGCTTCGGAGAAGGGAATAGTTATAAAATGCAATACCTGCACAGGCGGTAATAACGGCAGACTCGTCTTCAAACCGTACGTCTTTGAGCCTTTTTGAAAGCTGAGCACAGGCAGAAACGCAGAAGGGCATTGCCTTCTTTGTTTCTTCTGCTGACAGAACGCCTGTGTCCTCAAGCATTTGAGAAACTGACCAGACATTTATCATTTTCACTCACCCTTATACGTTCATAACCTTTGAAGCGTCTGCAAAGATTTTGGCAAAGCCTGAAATCTGTGTAATTGCCGCGCGTTCAAGCTGACGGTCGATAAGTTTGTCAAATTCAGTCATAACACCACCTGCGGTTACCATTTCAAGCGCACAGTTCTTATCAAGACCGATAAGAGTAGAGTCAATATCGCTTGATTTAATAAGTTTAGCGCCGAGGGGTGTAATCATTGAGCCTTTACCGTGGAAGTTAAGACCTGCCGGTGCATCACGGAATTCAGGCATAGTAAGAAGTTTTGCAGTAATATCAGGTGAAGCAATAAGCGTGTTCATCTCGTAAGGTGAGAATGAATTCCAGAGCGCAATCAAATCCTCATAAGTGAGAGTGCCTGCCGTTGCAGGAGCAATTTCACTTGCAGGATTATTGTTGCCGTCACCGCCTATGAGCACGTTAACTGCATCTTTAAACTGAGTACGGGCAATGTAAGCGCCAATCTGACGGAGTGTTACCGTGAACAAGTCAAGGCGCTGAAAACGGATTGCTTCGTAAGATGCAACAAGCATTCTGCCGCGCTTTTTAAGTGTAACGAGGTTGTCCTGAGTGTGAACAACTGTTTCAGGAATGTTTGCGCCTTCAGCCACTTCCTTAAGCTCTTTTTCGTCGGCAGTCGGTACTGATGCGATTGTTCTGTAATCAAGTCCGTTAATGTTTGTCTTTGTTGCAATAATTGAGTCAAGGCAATTAGCCTCCTCAATACCCTGACGGACTGCGCGTGATACGTATTCAGGGAAAAGCACCGCAGAGTCGGTTGTAGCGAAAAATTTCTCAACCGCATCACTGCCCGCACCTTTAATTTTAATGTCAAAACGCTTTAACTGACGTTCAAAAGCGTCAAGATTTTCAAGGGAAGTACCCTTGTAATTTTCACTTGGGTCGATTTTTTCAAGCTCGGTAAGAAAACCCTTGCCCGTACCGTAAAGACCCTTGTCGAGTTTAATAGTTTCAAAATTTGCCATAAAAAATTTCCTCCTTAAAACTTAAATTCATTATTAGCATTGGTATTTTTGTTTTCTTCTGTGTAAAGCTGAGAAGAAACAGGGATAAGTTTAGCACTTTCAGTATCAAGTGCCTTGCAGATTTCGGAAAGCTCAGAAGCCGAAAGACCTTTGAGAAGTTGGTCGGCACTTGCCTCGTCTAAAGACGGAATTACAAGCGCAAAGCCCTTTTTTGCTTTCTGTGAAAGTGCAGCGCGATATTTTTCACCGTCTGCACTTTTTTCTTCAAGAGAGTCGATGTACTCTGAAAGTTTTTTAAGCTCTGCATTTTTCAAAGTAAGCTCCTTATCCTCCTTGATTGATTTTAAAATATTTTCCATAGTTTTCTCCTTGTTAAAAGACTTGGTAACACCCGCCTGTCTTTGTGCGGGAACTGCTACGAAGGACCATTCGTAAGCGTCCGTGATGTCTTCAATGGTTTTGTGACAACGGCTGCCGTTGTATTTTCTGCCTGCAATATGGTTGCATGGAGAGTTGCCGCAAACCGAGCATATTCTCTTTGCTGAAGCACAGCTGATGCTGACTTCTTTTTTTATGCCACCCTCAATATCACGGATAAGCCCGTCGTTTTTCTCACAACGAATCGTGTAGCACCAGGCTTTGAGATAGGTGTAAGGCTTATTGTCAACAGTCTTTTTCTGTGGGTCGGTTAAAAGCTCGGTTTTATATACTCTTGAGGATTGGTCCTCACTTTTCATACTGTGATTTAAAATACCTGTTTTGCCGATAAACAACTTTTCGAGAGTCTTCAACGAGTCAATGCTGAAACGTTCAAAGTCACGGTCAATGTCGTTGTCGCAAAGAATTACGCTGAAGGTAAAAACCTCTTCTTTTGTCAATTCTTTAAGAGCAAAACCGTTAATCAACGTCATATCCTCATCACTTGGCAGGTTAATCGCGTTGGCGGTGGATATGCTTTTTTTAAGCATTCTTTTCACCTCCTGAAATTAAATTCTGTGCCTGAGCATTATAAAGCCTTGCTCTTGCTTCTTCCACTTCATCCTGAAGCATAATGTCGTCCCAGATTACGTTCACTCCACCGCTGTTGCCGTGAAGACGGAGAAAGAATGAACAGATTTTTTCGATAACGGGGGTTAAGATGCGGCGATAGGCTTCTAATTCCGTTGTCAGCGCATCTGCCTGCTGTGATGACATTCTTTCGGTTGTACTCCAAGAAAGACCAAGCATAAAGGGCGGAATAGCAAGTTTGGCAACGATTTGCTCAAGCATTTGTCTGACAGGTATTTCACTGTTAAGTATCTGATTATCAGCGCCGATTACCTTGATTTGCACGTCACCAACTGCCACAAAATCCTTGACTGAGCCCGACTCCATTGCATTTGACCATTCTTTAGCAATCTGCATTGCTCTCTCTTTTGCATAAGCGCGGTCAAGCATATCAGAACCGGGATTATAAGTTACGGCATAGCGAAGATTTCCGGCTCTTTCCCAATTTTGTCCGATTGACTCGTAAATTTTCAAAAGAACGGATGCAACAAAAGGGAGTCCTTTAAGGATAGAGTTACCCATAACGCTGTCAGGGTCAGGATTAAGCGCAGAATACACGGTTAAATTTTGATATTTAACGGGAACTGAGTTAATGCTGTCAGGCCGACAAACAAGAACTTCGTTGAAGTTTTTGGGATTTCTTTTTAAGCTGATGTTTTTGACAGGTACGTTGTAAAGAGAAGAAACGTCATTTCCGTCGGTAATGATTTCACCGAGGGCTGTACCGTATGTGAGCAATTGTTCAAAATATGAATTTATAAATTGCTGAAGTCCGATACCTCCCGCGCCGATATTTACACTCTTTACAAAACGGTCTAATTCATATTGATTTTTGCCGTTTTTTGCTTCCACTGTAAAACCGCCCGTAAGCCTGACAAGTTTATAAATCGCAGTGTCAATAATCGGTATAGCTTCTCTTAACATTTTATAAAGCTCGGGTTGGCAAACGGAATGCGGATAATAATTTATATTAAAGGGATGCGATTCCGTAACCTGCGGTGAAGCCGTACAAATCTTTTTCTTGCTGACCTTATCAAATATTGACAAATAAATACCTCCTTTCTTTTTAACACAATCTTAGCGGCTGTTTTTCCGTTATATCTCATCTGAAATACTCGGTAATACACAAAGTATTTTTATATGGCTCTGACGAAAAAATATCTCACTAATATTTTAAAACTGGGTTTAATTGAGTTTTTGTTGTGTTTGATTAGTTTCTTTCTATGGATAATGCGAAGAATGGGTCGTCCACATTATCCATAACGGTTGCCACGAAATAACGAATATCGTCCATTGCGTGGTCAAATTCTTTTCTCGGCACGTCCTTAATGCTGTTTGAGTCCCAACGGTACATCGAAAATTCCCGTATGGAGTCAGCACAGTAAGAGCCTATCATAATTTTGTGGGTTTTCAGTTTTTCCGATACCTTGCGAATACCGTCAGCCACTTGATTTTGTGCAGGAATAACCCTGAATTTTCCTTCGCGGCGGATACACTCCATAAAGGATGCGGCAGAGGGGTCAACTATCACCGCTTCAACTCGTTTGTCACCTGCAAGAGTAACCAATTCGTCATAGTACTCTTTGTCGGTCATCTGAAAGCCTTTTGCTTTTGAATCGTGATAGAATTCCTTTATTCTGTACCAAACGCCATTATAAAGTCCCCAAAGTCCGAAGGATGCAGGGTTGACCGTACCGTAATCGCAAGAGATATAATGCTTCTCAAAACGGTGGGGAAGAGTTTGACAGATATGCTCCTTTTCGTTGAAAAAGGGATACACAAGACCGTCCACGGCAACCCATTTGCCAAGTACAAATCTTTCATAGAATGCACCTGAATAAAGGGACTCATATCTGTTGCGGATGTTAAGGGAAAGTGATGGGTTGTCTTCCATTAAAAAATGCAAATAAAGGCAATTCTTTTCATCACATTTTTTAATCCATTCCTTATAAAACCAATGATTTGGATTTTCAGGATTGCAATTAAACCAAAATTTTGACCCGTTCACCGAGCATCTTGCCATTGCCTGTTCAACGAAGGAACGAGGCATAAGCGCTACTTCATCAAGCAAGACTCCGCAAAGAGTCATACCCTGTATAAGTGATGCGGAGGCTTCATCCTTGCCACCGAAAAGATAAAATCTGTTCAGGTGTTTGCCGTCGCCGATTTCAATAAGATTTGAGGTTTTGCGTTCCGTTACGGTAAAGCCCATACCCCGAAGTAACGGCAGCAGGGGAGTTACTACGTTTCTTCTTAATGAGGTTATCGTTTTACCGCAAAGGGCAAAGGACGAATCTGAAAACCTGTAAAGGCTCCAAAGAATGAACGAAAGTGACATACAAATTGTTTTTCCGCTTCTTACCGCGCCGTCACAGATAATAGCGTCAAAATCCTTGTAGGGACTCGATTCGCACCACCAATTAAGCACGGTCAATTGCTTTTTTGAAAAGCTTTGGAATTTAATATCAGCCATTGCCGTCACCACGGTTATCCGTACTGCGCTCAATTGCTTCATAAAATGACAGCGCAGAGGAATTTTCAATGCTTTCGGAAATACGGGAAAGCTGTTCAAGAGCCTTTAATCTGTCAAAAAATTTGATTTCCATTCCTTTGTCGCGCGTAAACTTGATTTCGGAAACGTTGAAAAGGTCAAGACTGTTGGGACTTGGGGGATTGTCGTCTCCAACTGAAAGAATAAGCTTAACTGCATCTGCAATTGAGCCGAAGGCAAGGCGATGAAGTCCTGCTGAAACGATTTTTTCGTCAAAGCAGTTTTCTTTCTTTAGTTCATCTAATTTTTTCTTTACAGCGTTTTTTGACAGAAGACTGATTGCTCTGTATTCAGGCAAAACGGAATATCCCGCTTTAATGGCTGACTCTTTTGGATTTTGAAGTCTTGAATACCAATGGCAAAAATCCAGTTCCTTTTTTGTAAGTTTTTCTTCGTTCATTTTTAGCTCCTTTCGGAAAGACTTTAAAAAATCCTTCCATAAATAGACGAAACAAGGGTAAAATTTACGCAAAAAGTGTAAAAAAAGAGAAAAACACCGGATTGTTAACAAAAAGTTCACAAACAGGTGTTTTTATTGCCTTGACTTACGTAAAAAATGATATATAATTAAAAATAGTTAATCGGTTAATTATTAAACGGTTAACAATTTTAAACAGGTAGTGAAAAATATGCTTGAAAAGGTAAAAAAAATCAATGACGCTTTTCACCACTATCGTTGCAGTCACAGAAGTATAGTTGATGCAAGGTTTCGTGAAAAGGGTCTGTACTTTGGGCAACCGCCGATTCTTAAATATTTGAGTGAAAACGAAAACGTGACTCAGAAGGAGATTGCAGACCATCTCCACATTTCTGCACCGTCCGTTGCAACGTCGCTGAAAAGAATGGAAGAAACGGGTCTTGTGGTTCGTCTTGAAAGCAAAGAAGATGCAAGAAGACATATCGTTAAGATTACCGAAAAGGGAAAAGAGCTTGTAAAATATGCCGACAATTTATTCTTGCGTGTGGATGACGTTGCTTTCAAGGGGTTTGCAGAAGAAGAACTTGATATGTTAGCGCAGTTTCTCGAAAGAATGAATAATAATTTGAAGGCTTTTGAAAAGGAGGACGAATATGCTTAAACTTTTAAAATATGCGAAAAAATATATACTTCCTGCAATTATGTCACCGATTCTTATGATTGGTGAGGTTGTGCTGGAGCTTTTAATTCCGCTTGTAATGGCTGACATTGTGAATATTGTTCAGCAGGGCGCTGAAATGACGGAAGACAGTATGACAGAAATTTTAAGTCTTGGACTGAAAATGCTTTTATATGCATTGGGTTCATTGACCTGTGGCGCTGTTGCCGCGCGAATGGCGGCAGTTGCAGGTATGGGCTTCGGTGCAACACTCCGTGAAGTGATTATGGGCAAAATTCAGCGTTTCTCATTTTCAAATATAGACAAATTTTCAACTGCATCGCTTATTACCCGAATAACAACGGACGTAAACTCGGTTCAGAACACTTTTGTAATGATGATAAGAATGATGTTCCGTGCGCCCGTTATGTTAATCGTGGCACTTGTAATCACCATTACAATGAGTCCTGAAATTTCAAAGGCGTTTGCAGTTTCGCTTCCGCTTATTGCACTTATTCTTATAATTTTTGCACCGATTGCATTAAAGAGATTTAAGAAAATGCTTGAAATGTTTGACGGCTTTAACGGTTCAATTCAGGAAAATCTCACAAATATCCGTGTGGTAAAGGCGTTTGTGCGTACAGAACACGAAAAGAAAAAGTTCAAAAAGGCAAATGACGAGCTTATGACTGCGGCATTACACGCTGAAAAACTTATGATTATGGGTATGCCGACCTTCACAATCATTATGTACGGCACAATTCTTGCAATCCTTTATATTGCTGCAAAATTAATTTCATACGAAACATTACTTATCGGTGATTTCTCTGCGATTTTCACATATATTATGCAAATCCTCATTCACTTCCTTATGGTCGTAATGCTTATTGCCCAGTTCTTTATGTCACAGGCAAGCGCAAAGCGTATTCTTGAAGTGGTTGAAGAAGTACCGAGTATTCGCGACGATGATGCAAAGCAAAATGCAGTTAAAGACGGTTCCGTTGAATTTATGAACGTAACGTTTAAATATGACGGGGCAAATCTTCCTGCTATCAACAATGCAAGTTTCAGAATTAACAGCGGTGAAATGGTTGGCATTATCGGTGCTACGGGTAGTGCGAAATCAAGCCTTGTTCAGCTTATTCCCCGACTTTATGACGTAACTGAGGGTAAGGTCAAGGTTGGCGGAATAGATGTTAGAGATTACAAAATTCACGCGCTTCGCGATGAAGTAAGTATGGTGCTTCAGAAAAACGTTCTTTTTTCAGGTACGATTGCAGAAAATCTTCGTTGGGGTAATAAGAATGCAACTGATGAAGAATTGATAGCAGCTTGTGGAATTGCCGACGCACATGGATTTATTTCATCCTTCCCTGACGGATATAACACCGATTTGAGTCAGGGCGGCGTTAACGTGTCGGGCGGTCAGAAGCAAAGACTTTGTATTGCCCGTGCAATCCTTAAAAAACCGAAAATACTTATTCTTGACGACTCAACGAGTGCTGTTGATACCTTTACGGATTCAAAAATCCGTGCAGGACTTCGTTCTTGTATTCCTGACACAACAAAGATTATTATTGCTCAAAGAATTTCTTCCGTTGCTGATTGTGACAAGATTATTATTCTTGAAGAAGGCGGCATTAACGACGTGGGTACACACGAAGAATTGCTTGCGCGCAACGAAATTTACAAGGATATTTATGAATCACAGCAAAAGGGCAGTGACGATTTTGATATAGTAGGAGGTGGAGAATAATGGCAGGACCAATGGGAAGACCAATGGGCGGACCTGGCGGCAGAAAAGGTATGCGCGGACCGGTTCCAAAACCAAAGAATGCTAAAGGTACTATCCGCAGACTTTTAAAATATATCTTAAAGCAAAAAGGCTTGTTTTTCGGTATGCTTATTTTCGCTGCCATAAGCTCAGTCGCGTCTGTTTCGGGCTCGTTATTCATTCAGCCTATTATTGACGATTATCTCACTCCGCTTATAGGTCAGAATTTCCAAGGACCGCTTGTTACCGAGCTTTTCAAAATGATGGGAATTATGGCTTGTGTGTTCTTTGGCGGCGCTCTTGCATCTTACGGTCAGTCAAAATGCTCCGTATGGCTTACGCAGAAAACTCTTAACAATCTCCGCAAGGATTTGTTTGACTCACTTGCCGATTTACCAATCAGCTTTTTCGACTCACGTCCAAACGGCGAAATTATGAGCCGTTTTACAAATGACGTTGAAACCTTAAGACAGTTTATAAGCCAAGGACTTACTCAATTCATTTCATCAGGCGTTATGATTGTAGGTTCGTTCTTCATTATGCTTTATCTCAGCTGGCAGATGACACTTATTGTTATTGCAATGGTGTTTGTAATGGTTTTCGTTACAAAAACTCTTGGTAAAAAGAGTGCTTTCTTCTTTAAGAAACAGCAGGAGCAGTTAGGCTCTGTAAATGGTTATATTGAAGAAATCATTGAAGGACAAAAGGTTGTTCAAGTGTTTAATCACGAAGAAGAGGTTGTTGCTCATTTCGATGAAATCAACGAAAATCTCCGCAAAGCCGCAACAAGCGCAAACACATTTGCAAGTATGCTGGGTCCAATTATGAACAACCTTTCTCATATCACTTACGCGCTTACAGCGGCGCTCGGCGGTCTTTTAGCACTTAAAGGCACGTTGTCACCGGGCGAAATCGTTGCGTTTTTACAGTATATCCGCAGTTTCACACAGCCTATTTCAAATATAACACAGCAGTTCAATAATGCGTTTATGGCTCTTGCGGGCGCTGAAAGAATTTTTGAAATCATCGACCAAAAGCCTGAAATTGACGAAGGCTACGTAATGCTTGTCAATGCAAAAATTGACGAAAACGGAAACATTCACGAAACGGAAGAGCATACAGGTATCTGGGCTTGGAAGCATACTCACGGCGACGGTACTGTGACATATACCCGTCTTGCAGGTGATATTGTGTTTGAGGACGTGACCTTTGGTTATACAGACGAAAAAACGGTTCTGCACGACGTTTCGCTTTATGCAAAGCCAGGTCAGAAAATCGCGTTTGTCGGCTCAACGGGTGCGGGTAAAACGACGATTACAAATCTTATTAACCGTTTCTATGAAATTCAGGAAGGTAAAATCCGTTATGACGGAATAAATATCAAGAAAATCAAAAAGGACGATTTACGTCGTTCGCTTGGTATTGTTCTTCAGGATACACACCTTTTTACAGGCACAATTGAAGATAATATTCGTTATGGCAATCTTACAGCTACTCACGAGCAGATTGTTGAGGCTGCAAAACTTGCTAATGCTCATTCATTTATTACACATCTTCCCGACGGATACGACACAGTGCTTACAGGTGACGGTTCAAACCTTTCACAAGGTCAGCGTCAGCTCATTTCAATTGCCCGTGCGGCAGTTGCAGACCCACCCGTGCTTATTCTCGACGAGGCAACAAGCTCAATCGACACAAGAACTGAAAAACTTATTGAGCAGGGAATGGATAAACTTATGCACGGCAGAACGGTTTTCGTAATCGCACACAGACTCTCAACCGTGCGAAATGCAAACGCAATTATGGTGCTTGAGCAGGGCAGAATTATCGAACGCGGCGACCACGACGACCTTATGGAGCAAAAAGGCAAGTATTATCAGCTTTACACAGGCGCATTTGAGGAAAATTGATTCTTTTTCCGCAATACTTCCTCACCTTCAACTCGCAGTATACCTGATACAACTTCGTTTCGGTGAGATTGTCTTGCGAAAAAAATAATTCAATTTTTATTATATACATTGAGGAAAATTGATTCTTTTTCCGCAATACCGCGTGTCTAAATCATATTGATACAGAAAAAAGGCAGTTCGTTTGAACTGCCTTTTGATTTTATTAAGTTATTGGTTTTCAACACAGATTTTATAGGCGATTTCCTGAAGCTGTTCCATTGTTTCGATTGTGCCTAATTCCTGACGGTATTTCGCAGCTCCGCGAATACCCTTCGTGTACCACCCTGCGTGTTTTCGAGCTTCTCGCATACCGACATAATCACCCTTATATTCGCAAAGAGTTTCGATATGTTTAACCATAACTCTCATTCGTTCCGATATGGGCGGTTCGGGAATCACTCTGCCGTGTTCAAGATAAGCGTTGATTTGAGAGAATACCCAAGGACGTCCCAATGCACCGCGTCCAACCATAATCAAATCGCAATTGGTTTCTTCAAGCATAATTGCGGCAGATTGCTCATCAATTATATCTCCGTTTCCGATTACGGGAATGGAGATTTCTTTTTTCACTTGTGCAATAATATCGCGGTTGACGGGGGGTGAATACATCTGATTTCGTGTTCTGCCGTGAACAGTTATGGCAGAAGCTCCTGCATTTTCAGCTCTTTTTGCCATTTCAACTGCATTCACATTGTCAAAATCCCAGCCCATTCGGATTTTCACTGTTACAGGTACTGGTGAAGCCTTTACAACCTCTTTGACAATTTGTTCTGCCAATTCAGGATTTTTTGCAAGACTTGCGCCGCCTCCGTTGCCTGCAATTTTCGGTGCAGGGCATCCCATGTTTATGTCAATAATCTGTGGGTTTACTTTCATTACCGTCTCAACGCTTTCAGCCATAATAAAAGGGTCAGAACCGAAAATCTGCACGGCGGCAGGACGTTCTTTTTCAGATAAAAACATTAAATCCTTGGACTTTCTATCCCCCATGGACACACCCTTTGAGCTTATCATTTCGCTGACAACATAAGCTGCACCGTAATCCACACAAAGCTCACGGAATGCTCTGTCAGCCACCCCTGCCATTGGGGCTAAAACCACTTTACCGTTTATTTGAACGTTACCGATTTTCATAATGTACCTCGTTTGAATTGATGTTTTATTATAGCACAGGTTTTAAAAATTAACAACTGTCATATTACAACTTGCTTTGTCATAAATATAATTGAAATGCATAATGGACAAAGGAGAGATAATATGGATTTTAACGTTAATAAAGAGCAGTTGTCACAATGCGAAACTGTGCCGCAAGGAAATGCGGAATATTCGGTAGATTGTGACGTAACCTTACCTGAATATTTGCCGGACATTGTGAGAATACTCAGGTGTTTGTGTATTCCGGGAGTACAATCACATCAGATTAACGGCGACAGAATTTCTGCTGACTGTTCTTGTATAGTCAGAGTTTTATATATTTGTGAGCAGGGGAAGGTTCATTGTTTTGAACAAAGTCTCAGTTTTTCTAAACAGCTTGAACTGAAAACCGCCGATGCTACCGAGGTTTTTGTAGGCGCAAGAACGGATTATGTAAATTACAGGGTTTCGGGTCAGCGCCGTTTTGAAGTTCACGGTGCAATCACCGTTTATGCCCGTGCAAACGTAAAAAGACAATGTGAGTTTATCACTTCAGCGCAAGGGTGCGGAATTACTGCGCGATGCGAAAAGGCAGAGTCTTGCAATTTAACTGCTGTAATTGAAAAACTTTTTACGGTTTCCGAAACAATCGACCCTGCAACGACTGAACAAATCAGCGGAATAATAAGCACAAGCGCTACACCGATTATTGATGAAATAAAGGTGATTTCGAACAAATTGTTTTTAAAAGCAGAATTGATTGTGCACACTTGCTTTATTGTGGGTGAAAGCTGTGAAATTCAAAGCATTGACAACGTTGTAAGTATAAATCAGATTATTGAAGTGCCGCAGATTGATGATAAATGTGACGTTGATGCATTGCTTTCGGTTTTGTGCCTTGACGTGAAAACGCGATATGAGTCTTCCACTAACAAAAACCTGCTGGATATTTCAGCCGTGTTGAATTTCTCTGCTTGCGGATACGTTACTCTGCCGATTACGGTTATAAAAGACGCTTATTCAACCAAATATGAGGCTGAACTGAAAAAGGTTGACGTTAGCCTTATGTGTCTTGAGGAAAAAATCGAAGATACGTTTCTTTGCCGCGGCAGTTGTGATTTGAGCACAACGGGATTTAACAAGATTTACAGCTTTGTTTGTAATGATATCGTTGCCGACTTTTCTAACAGTGATGACGGAATTTTAATTAACGGCGAGGTGACGGCAGATATCATTTTTGAAGATTTAAAAGGGGAAACGGCCTTTGCTCAAAGAAAAATGCCATTTGAATACAAATCTCCTTTAAAAACAGAAAAAAGCCGTCTCGTCTGTCAACCCGACTGTGTTGTTTCCGCTTCAAGTTTTGTGATTAACGAGGCAGGAAAACTGGACGTAAGATTTGAGGTTAACGTTCACGGATTTGTCTTTTCTTATGATGAAAAATTTATTGCAACGGATATTACCGTAGATGAAACCAAGGTAAAAACAGTAAAGTCTGCCTCTTTGACGGTGTATTTTGCAGAGAAAAACGAAAGTCTGTGGAGTATTGCAGAAAAATACAACACCACAACCGAAGCAATTATTCGTGAAAACGGCTTGACGGATGGGGTCATTGAAAAGAATTGCAGACTTTTGATACCAAAAATGTAAGGGGTGACGGAAATGAGTAATTCAAGTATTTATAAAGACATAGCCGTGCGTACTGGCGGTGATATTTATATTGGTGTAGTAGGTCCTGTCAGAACGGGTAAATCCACGTTTATCAAAAAATTTATGGATTGCATCGTGCTTCCCAATATGGAAAACGATGCGATGCGTGAAAGGGCTAACGATGAACTGCCTCAATCTTCAGCAGGACGCACGATTATGACTACCGAGCCGAAATTTATTCCTGAAAATGCAGTTAAAATCACCTTGCCCGACAATGCAGAATTCAACGTGAGAATGATTGACTGTGTTGGTTATATCGTGCCAAGCTCTTTAGGATATATCGAGGGTGACGGACCGCGTATGGTGCATACTCCTTGGTATGAAAACGAAATACCTTTTAATATGGCGGCTGAAATCGGCACGCAAAAGGTAATAACAGAGCATTCCACAATTGGTTTGGTTGTAACAACTGACGGAAGTATAAGTGATATTCCTCGTGATGAATATGAAGAAGCGGAAGAACGAGTTATTAATGAACTTCGTGAACTTAACAAGCCCTTTGTGGTGTTGCTTAATTGTATGTATCCCAACAGCGAAAGTGCGCAAAAGCTAAGCAACGAGCTGTCTGCAAAATATTCTGTGCCCGTAGTGGCAGTCAGTTGTCTGGACCTGACGGAAACCGAAATCAAAGAAATAATAACGCAGATTTTGTTTGAATTTCCCGTGAAAGAAATCGGCATTGACCTGCCTTTGTGGTTAATCACGTTACCTGAAGGGCATTGGCTGAAAAGTGAAGTTTATAAAACCGTGATGCAATCAATAGAAAAAGTGGAATACGTGCGCGATATCAGCATAATGACCGATATGCTTCAAGATTGTGAGCATATATCAACCGCAAAAATTCACAATATGGATTTAAGCGTGGGAAGTGCCAGAATTACCGTTGAAATGAGTGACGGTCTGTTTTATAAAATTCTTGAAGAAGAAACAGGCCTGAAAATTGAAGATGAGCAAGAACTTTTGAGCTGTATCAAAGAATTATCAGCGGTTAAAAAAGAATATTCACGAATTAAAACTGCTCTTGATGAGGTTGAGTCCACGGGGTATGGAATTGTAATGCCAACAATTTCCGAGTTAACTCTTGACGAGCCTGAAATTGTGAAGCAGGGAGGCAGATACGGGGTAAGACTTTCCGCATCAGCACCGTCAATTCATCTTTTAAAAGCCAATATACAGACTGAAGTAGCTCCAATCGTGGGAAGCGAAAGTCAGTCGGAGGAATTGGTGAAATATCTCCTTGAAGGCTTTGAAGAAGACCCGCACAAAATCTGGGAGTCCAACATTTTCGGTAAATCCCTGAACGAGTTAGTCAATGAAGGACTGCGCAACAAACTTTACCACATGCCGACGGATGCGCGAATGAAATTTCAGGAAACTCTTGAGAGAGTAATCAACGAAGGCTGCAACGGACTCCTTTGCATAATTTTATAAGGTTAAAAAGCAGAATTCATAAGGCAGAATTCTGCTTTTTATATTGCAATATTTATGCTTTATTGTTATACTTAACTCATAGGAAAAATTTGACCTTTGGGGGTAAAAAATATGGCAATTCATATTCTTGAAAACAATATTTTTATACTTGAAACCAAAAATACTCATTACGTTTTAGGTGTGGACAAAAACGGGAACAACCGTCATCTTCATTGGGGCAAAAAATGTCTTGCTTCTGATTATGAAATAAAGAACATCTGGGACGAAAATTCAAATCATACCAGTCTGGATATGGCACGTCAGGAATTTACCGCTTTTGGCGGAATTATGTATCGTGAAAGTGATTTGAAAGTTCGTTTTTCCGATAAGTGCCGTGAAATTGAACTTGATTTTGTTGATGTAAAAGCAGAGGATAACACACTTGCTGTTATTTTAAAGGACAAGGCTTATCCTTTAGAGGTTGTACTTAAATATAAAGTTCAGGATAATGATGATATCATCACTCGTTGGGCAGAAATAAAGAACACAGGCAAGGATACAATTGCGCTTGATAGAGTTTTTTCTGCTGAGCTCACTCTCCCATCTCAATATCCATATACATTCAAGAACACAAACGGCTCATGGGGTGGAGAATTTGTTGAAACGGAATCCACTCTTGAGGGTGGCGCGCTTGTGTTTGACAGTAAACGAGGCACAAGCGGACATAATCAGTCTCCATATTTTATAGCGTATCAGAATGCTGACGAAAATCAGGGCGACGTGTATTTCGGAACACTTGCTTACAGCGGTAATTTCAAAGTGCTTTGCACAAGAGATTTGTTCTATACAACAAGAATTTCATTAGGTCTTAACGACCACGATTTCAAATATGAGTTAAAGACAAACGAAACGCTTGAGACACCAAAGGTATTCTGTGGCTATTCTTCACAAGGCTTTGGCGAAATGAGTCGTCAGATGAACAGATTTGCCATCAATCACGTGTTGCCGAAGCAGTTTAACGATAAGGTTTTACCCGTTTTATATAACTCTTGGGAAGCAACCGAATTTGACGTTAACACAAAAGACCAGACAAAACTTGCAAAACTTGCCGCCGCGATGGGTGTTGAACTCTTCGTTATGGACGACGGTTGGTTCGGCGCGAGAAATCACGACCGCGCAGGTCTCGGTGACTGGTTCGTTAACAAGAAAAAGTTCCCTAAGGGACTTGATGAGCTTATAAACAACGTGAATAAATTGGGTATGGATTTCGGCCTTTGGTTCGAGCCTGAAATGGTAAATCCTGATTCCGATTTGTTCCGTGCACATCCTGATTGGGCTTATCATTATGACACAAGAACTGCTCACACTCTCCGTCATCAGCTGGTGCTTAATATGACGAGAGAAGACGTTCAGGAATACATCTTTGACAGACTCGACACAATGCTCACCGAACACAATATTAAATATATTAAATGGGATATGAACCGTCCTTTGTCCGAAACGGGTGCAGAAAATCTTGATTGTCCGCAGGAGTTGTGGTACCGCCACACTCAAGCAGTTTATTCAATTGTTGACAGACTTAAAGAAAAACACCCTGACGTTGCCTTTGAAAGCTGTTCTTCAGGCGGCGGCAGAAGTGATTACGGCGCGCTTTTGCACTATGACCAGGTGTGGACGTCTGACAACACAAGTGCGATTGACAGAATGATGATGCAGAAGTGGTTTACATATCTTCGTCCGACAAAGGTTATGCGCGCTTGGGTGACAGACGTTAACTGGTACAATCCGCCGATGAGCCTTGATTTCAGATTCCACATAGCAATGCAGGGCTCACTGGGAGTTGGAGGAAAACTTACAAAATATAGCCTTACTGACCTTGCGACAGCCCGAAAGAACGTAACGCTTTATAAGGAAATCCGTCATATCGTGCAATTGGGCGACCTTTACAGAATTCTCGACCCCGACCGCGATGAAATTCTTTTTAATCTCTATGTTACAGAAGATAAAACTGAAGCAGTTGCATTCCTTTCATCAGTTGTTACAAGATTTATGCAAAAAGAAATTCCTTTAAGATTTACAGGTCTTGCTGACGACAAGATTTATAAACTTAAAATCGGCAAGGAAAAGTATGAAAAGAGCGGTGCATATCTTAAAAACGTTGGTATTCCTACAACTGTAAGAGGTATGGGGTACAACGAGATTATTAAGATAAAAGCAAAATAATAAGCCTTGTTTTGTCAAATGGTTTTAGTTGCGTTTTAGCAAATAATATGTTAAAATGTTTCAATCAATCGGAAAGGCTTTGTTTATGAAAAAACTTTTTGAAAAATACCGTGAACTGATTATTTACGTAATCGTCGGCGCGTTAACCACTACCGTGAATTACGTAATTCATTTCAGTTTGCGTTCCATCAATGTGAATTATTATATTGCTTTAAGCGCGGCTTGGCTGTGCGCTGTGCTTTTTGCTTATGCCGCCAATCGCATTTTTGTATTTGAAAGTAAGGTGCGCGGCAAGGCGCAAATCAAGGAATTCATTTTGTTCATTGGCGCAAGATTGTTTTCTTATGGTATTGAAATGTTGATTTCCTTTATATTTATTGATTGCGCAGGGGCAGATAAATTTATTTGGCAGCCTGATTTTGTTGAAAATGCAATACCGTTGGGCGAGATACTTGTTAAAACAGGCTCTCAGGTAATAATCGTGCTTTCAAACTTTATTTTCAGCAAACTGGTAATATTTAAAAAAGAAAAATAGTATGCAAATATTCACCGAGAAAATGTATAAATATACATAAAATCGGTGAATATTTTTATTTTTATGAATAAAACCTTGACTTTTTTGAATATAGTTGTATAATGAACCCGTAAATTCAAACGAATTTAATATTTACATAAAGGAGTAAATAAAAATGAAAAAATCAGTTAAAATTCTTTCAGTCGTTCTTGCTCTTGTTATCGTAATCGGTTGCTTTGCAGCTTGTGGCGGTAATGACACACCTGAGGTTGATACACTTCAAATCGGTGTTCAGACAAACACAACGGGTGACCTTTATTCATCATGGGACTTCGGTGACGATGCTGTTGTTCGTTATGACAACGGCGCTTTGGCTGTTGAAGCTCTTAAAAACGGTAAGGTTGACTGCGTAATTATCGATAACGAACCTGCAAAGGCTTACGTTGCAGCAAACACAGGACTTAAAGTTCTTGAAACAGCTTATGCTGAAGAACAGTATGCTATCTGCTTCCAGAAGGATAACACAGACCTTAAAGATGCTGTTAACGGTGCTCTTAAAGACCTTATTGCAGACGGTTCAGTTAAGGCTATCATTGACAAATACATCAACGGCGCTGAAGGCGAACTTGTTGGTGTTCCTGTAACAGCAGTTGATACAGACAAGCCAAATCTTGTTATGGCAACAAATGCTGAATTCCCACCTTATGAATACATTGATGGCGATATGTACTACGGCATTGACGTTGAGGTTGCTAAGATTATCGCTGACAAGCTTGGCTATGACCTTGTGATTGAAAACGTTGCATTTGACTCAATCATTCCTGGTGTTCAGTCAGGTAAATATGATATGGGTATGGCAGGTATGACAGTTACTGACGAAAGACTTGAAAGCGTTGACTTCTCAGATTCTTACGCAACAGGCGTTCAGGCTGTTATCGTTTCAGAAAACAGCAAGATTCAGTCAATCGAAGACTTTGACCCATACTATCTTCCAGCAGAATAAGAAATAGCTTTATAAATATTTCGTTCAGGGCGGACTAAAACCGCCCTGAATTTTTGAGTTTATGAAAGGAAAGTATTATGTTTGACACTTTAATGGAGTTTGTTGATAAATTCCAAAGAGTTATGATTGACGGTGACCGTTATAAGTTTATTTTAGACGGTTTGCAGAACACGTTTACAATCACTTTTGGCGCATTGGCAATTGGTATTATTCTTGGTATCGTTGTTGCCGCAATCCGTACGTCCTTTGACAAAAACAAAGAGTCAATGAAACTTCGCGGCGGAGTTGGTTACTATGTTCTTGCGGTATTAAACGCAATTTGCAAGTTTTATCTTACCGTAACTCGCGGTACACCCGTTGTCGTTCAGTTGATGATTTCATATTTCGTAATTTTCGCATTGGCTGATAACGGTATCCCTGTTGCAATTTTTGCGTTCGGTGTAAATTCAGGCGCTTACGTTGCTGAAATTTTCCGTGCAGGTATTATGTCGGTTGACCACGGACAGTTTGAAGCAGGAAGAAGTCTTGGCTTCAACTATTTCCAGACGATGAGATTTATTGTTATTCCACAGATGTTCAAAGCAGTTCTTCCTACGCTTTGTAATGAATTTATCGCACTTTTAAAGGAAACGTCAGTTGCGGGTTACGTTGGTGTTATTGACCTTACAAAAGCAGGTAACACAATCGCAGGCAGAACCTTTGAATATTTCATTCCGCTTTTAACAGTTGCGGTTATTTATCTTGTAATCGTTATGATTCTTTCATGGCTTGTAGGTATTCTTGAAAGGAGGTTGCGTAAGAGTGACAGATAACGTGCTTATTAAAGTAGAAAATCTGAAAAAGCATTATACCGGCGGCGTCGTTAAAGCGCTTGACGGTATTAACTGTGAAATCAGAAAGGGCGAAGTCGTTGTTATTGTGGGTCCTTCAGGTTCAGGTAAGTCAACTCTTTTGCGTTCACTGAACCTTCTTGAAATCCCCACAAGTGGTAAAATCTATTTTGACGGTGTTGATATTACGGACAAAAAGACCGATATTAACACTCACCGTCAGAGAATGGGAATGGTGTTCCAGCACTTTAATTTGTTCCCGAATATGAACGTGCTTAAAAATATGACGAAAGCGCCAACGACTCTTTTGAAGAAAAGCAAAGAGAATGCAGAAACACAAGCACTTGAATTGCTTGACAGAGTAGGGCTTAAAGACCGTGCAGACGCATATCCGAGTCAGCTTTCAGGCGGACAGAAACAGCGTGTTGCTATTGTCCGTGCTCTTTGTATGGAGCCTGAAGTAATGCTCTTTGACGAGCCGACAA
The DNA here is from genome assembly GCA_045633505.1 of Candidatus Fimenecus sp. Lineage (GTDB taxonomy): Bacteria > Bacillota > Clostridia > Oscillospirales > Acutalibacteraceae > Fimenecus. Next base: position 22,595 of record JAZQYK010000084.1, read on the forward strand.
GTGCTCTTGACCCAGAAATGGTCGGCGAAGTGCTTGACGTTATGAAAAACCTTGCCCGCGAGGGTATGACAATGGTTGTGGTTACTCACGAAATGGGCTTTGCCCGTGAGGTTGGTACGAGAGTTATTTTTATGGATGAAGGAAAAATCATTGAGGAAAATACTCCTGACCAATTCTTTACAAATCCGCAAAACCCACGACTTAAAGATTTCTTGTCAAAAGTTTTATAATGCATAAAAAAACATCACTTCGGCATAATATTGCTGAGGTGATTTTTTATGGATAATATGACAATGGACGTGAGAGCGTATTTCAACACTCTCCCCGCATCAGTTCGTACGGCAATTGTAGAATCAGGCGCAAAATTTGACACGGTTGAACAGTTAAAGGTTCTCGCAGAAGCATATTTGAATAGGGAGTAATCATAGTCAAGCCTCTGAAATTGACAAATAAAATCAGAAATTGTATAATCTGTATGTAATAAGTTTCTGGAGGCTTTGATATGGAAGTAATCGCGCCATCTACACTTGAAGAAGTTCAGGCTCACGGTCTGGAAACCTTAAAAGAGGTTACTCGTGTATTGGAAAAATATAATCTTAGATATTTGGTTTATTACGGGACTTTATTGGGAACGGTTCGTCACAAAGGTACAATTCCTTGGGATGACGATATTGATATTGCTATGCCCCGTGAAGATTTGGAAAAATTCAGAGAGATTGCTCCTAAAGAATTAAAAGAAAATTATTTCTTTCAGGATTATACAACCGACCCTGAATACCCTTCAATTTATGCAAAAGTGAGAAACAGCAATTCTACGTTCATTGAAGAAGGATATAAAAAACTTCGCGTTATGAATCACGGATTGTTTATCGACATTTTTGTAGCAGATTGGTGTGACCCAACATTAAAACTTACTGCTTATAAAATTAAAACGGTTAAAGCACTTTCGAGTGTGTTAATCAGTCAAAAATGCTGGTACACAAGTAAAATAAAAAAGTTTATTGCAAAGCTTTTTCCAAGGAATTTGACGTTCCGCTTCGTTGAAAAAATCTTAAAAAGTATGGACCCGAAAGGCAAACATACTCATCGGTTTATTTTCTCAAAGCCGTATGAAGCAAGTATTTTTGATGATTATATAATGGCTCCTTATGAAGATATTCAGGTAAGAATACCAAGAAATTACGATGAATGTCTTACAAAGATGTATGGCGATTATATGCAGTTTCCACCCGTTGAAAGCCAAAAACCGTTGCACATGACTGATTATTCCAGAGTGGATATTCCTTATAAGGAATACATTGAAAAATATTTATAATAATTTACGGCGATGGAGACTCCTTCGCCGTTTTTTTCATTGACAAAATATAAAAAAAATAGTTTAATATATAGGATATATTATTTTATAAATAGGTGATACATAATGGAAAACACCGTAGAAAAGAAAAAGATAGTTTTAAGTGCTATTCAGCCAACAGGAACTCCAACTCTTGGTAATTATCTTGGCGCACTTAAAAACTGGAAGAATATGAAGGACGATTACAACTGCCTTTATGCTGTTGCTGATTTACATTCACTTACGGTTCGTCCTGAACCTGCAACACTCCGTAAAAACACAATGGAATTATACGCTATTCTTTTAGCGCTTGGTCTTGACCCAGAAGAAAGCATTGTGTTTATTCAAAGCCATGTGCCACAACACGCACAACTTGCTTGGCTTTTGAACTGTTGCACACAGTTTGGTGAAGCAGCAAGAATGACACAGTTTAAGGATAAAAGCGAAAAGCATCCCGAAAACGTCAACGTTGGTCTTTTTACATATCCTATTCTTATGGCTGCTGATATTCTTCTTTATCAGGCAGACTATGTGCCAATTGGTGCTGACCAGAAACAGCATCTTGAGATTGCACGTGATATTGCGGAAAGATTTAACACGGTTTACGGTAATACGTTCACACTTCCCGAACCGTTTATTGCGAAGGTTGGGGCAAGGGTTATGTCACTTCAGGATCCAACTGCAAAAATGAGCAAGTCTGACACAAATCCAAAGGGTTATATTTCAATGCTTGACGATGATAACGTAATTGTAAAGAAAATCAAGAGTGCGGTTACTGACTCCGAAGCAAAGGTTCGTTATGCTGACGGCAAAGACGGTATCAATAACCTTATGGGTATTTATTCTTGCTGTACAGGTCTTTCTTATGAGCAGATTGAAAAAGATTTTGACGGCAAGGGCTATGGCGATTTCAAAGCCGCCGTTGCTGAAGCAGTGGTTGAGGAGCTTCGTCCGTTTAAGGCAGAATTCAACAGACTTATCAATGATAAAGCGTATCTCAACGAATGTGCAAAGAACGGTGCTGAAAAAGCAAGTCGATTTGCACAGAGAACACTCAACAAGGCAATGAAAAAATCAGGCTTGTATCAGCTTTAATTTACAACGAAAAAAGTGAGACACTTCGTAAAGAAGTGTCTCACTTTTTATTTGTTTCATCCTTTAAGGACTTCTTTGTAAAGTCTTATATACTCGTTTGCTGATTTGCCCCAGCTGTTGTCACATTCCATTGCTCGTTTCACAAGAATGTTCCAGCCTTCTTTGTTAGCATATCCGCCGATGGCTCTTTTAATTGTGTAGAGCATATCGTGTGCGTTATAGGTTGAGAAAGTAAAGCCGTTGCCCTCTCCATCGCCTGAGTCCTTGATGCTGTCACGAAGACCACCTGTTTCACGGATAATCGGAATTGTTCCGTAACGGAGTGAAATCATCTGTGAAAGTCCGCAAGGCTCACTCTTTGATGGCATTAAGAAAATATCACAACCTGCATAAATCTTCTTTGACAATGATGGGATAAAGCCAAGTTTAAGTCCCATTTTTTCAGGATATTTCTCAGCCATTTCTTTAAAGAAACTTTCATATTGATATTCACCTGAGCCGAGCACTACAAACTGAACATCTTCTGTTGCGAGTAGTTCTTCAAGAACTGCTTTAACAAGGTCAAGACCTTTATGACCAACGAGACGAGTAACCATACCAATCATTGGTACGTCCTTGCGCTGTGGAAGTCCGAAATACTCCTGTAATTTTGCCTTGTTAACCGGCTTATTCTTCTTAAATGTATCAACAGTATATGTCTTTTCTATATCCTTGTCTGTTTCAGGATTATAAAGAATTGTGTCAATACCGTTGAGAATACCTGAAAGTTTCCAAGAACGTTGATTGAGAATTGGGTCAAGACCGTGTGAATACCAAGGGTCAAGAATTTCGTTTGCATAAGAAGGAGAAACTGTTGTAACTCTATCTGCACATTCAATTGCACCCTTCATAAAGTTGCAGTCACCGTCATATTCAACAAGGGATGCTGCACTTTCAGGAATACCAACAACCTCACCTAACAATTCCATACCATAAGTACCTTGATACTGAATATTATGAATTGTGAAAATTGTCTTGATGTTTTCATAACCCGGACGAGTTGCATAAAGTGTATTGTAATAAACAGGAGTCAATGCTGACTGCCAGTCGTTACAATGGATAATGTCGGGCTTGAAGTCAATGTGAGGAATTATTTCAAGAACTGCACGGGCAAAGAATGCGAAACGTTCAGCATCGTCGTAATAGCCGTAAAGACCGTCACGCTTGAAATAATACTGATTGTCAAGAAGATAATAGATTACTCCACCGGCTTTTGCTTCAAAAATTCCGCAATACTGTCTTCTCCATGCAACAGGAACGGAAATGCTTGTAACAAATTTCATAGTATCTTTAAGTTCTTGACTGATTGTGTCATATAAAGGCATTACAACCCTTGCGCCGATAAGTCTTTTGCGGAGTGCCTGCGGAAGACTGCCCGCAACGTCACCCAGACCACCACTTGCTTTAAAGGGGAGAGCCTCGCTTGAAACGTATAAAACTTTCATATATTTTTCCTTTCAAAATTAACTAATAAGATTAACTTTGTAGGGGCGGATGCCCACATCCGCCCGAATTAGTTTATCGGTTAACTTCAACGGGACGATGTGGGCATCGTCCCCTACTTTTAAGAATGGATATCGCAGGCGTGGAAGCCTGCCACTACGCGACTCCTCAAGCGCCCCGTTAGTTTTGCAATATTTTGTTTCGGGCTGCCGAGGTCGTCAGCCCCTACAAGAACAAACTTCATAAACGCTTGGATTTTTAGTGAATTTTTGCTTTTGAGACCGCAGGCTTACGTGTAAGTCAAGGGTGAAAAGTGAAAAATTCGCAAAAAGACTACGTTTATATTACGATTTCTTTGCCGATATAAACAGGATAGCTTTCTGCACCTGAAAGTGTCTTGTTTGGAGTAATAACAACGCTCTTATCAGCAACTATGCAATTGAGAGATGCGTTCTGCGCAATGAAGCCGTCCTGCATAATAATTGAGTTTTTAACAACAGCGCCTTTTTCAACACGAACACCGCGGAAAAGGATTGAGTTTTCAACCGTACCCTCAATAATACAGCCGTCAGCAATAAGTGAGTTTTTCACGTCTGAACCAAGACCGTAAATTACAGGCATATCATCACGAACCTTTGTGTAAACAGGTCTGTCAGCATTGAACAAGTCATCACAGTTTGCCATATCAAGAAGCTCCATATTTGCTTTGAAATAGCTTTCCATAGACTCGATTACTGCTGAATATCCGGTTGCTTCGTAACCGTAAACATTAAGTTTGTTAACGTTGCCCTGAATAATGTCAGCTTCAAAGTCTTTATAGTTAAGGCTGATTGCATCGTTAATGAGTCTTTCAAGAAGTGCTTTTTTCATAAAGATTACGTTAAGTGAGAAATTAACGTTTTCGTCAGTTACGGGAGAAATTGAGATTTTCTCTGCCTTGCCGTCTGCGTTTAAATCAAGCACGATTGTGTCAGTAAGGCTCGGCTTTTTGCCGTTTTTGTAAACGATTGTAATATCAGCATTTTTAGCTGTGTGATAATCTGTAAGTGCATCGATATCAAGGCTGAGCGCAACGTTACAGTCAGAAAGAAGTACGTATTCTTCGTCTGAACGGCTGATAAAGCCCATAATACCTTTAAGAGATGCTAATTTGTCAGCATTTCCGCCTGCCTCGTTAGTTGAGAACGGAGGAAGAATGAAAAGACCGTCATTTTTACGGGATAAATCCCAAGGTTTACCGGTACCAACGTGGTCCATAAGTGACTGATAGTTACTCTTCGTGAGCACACCAACCTTTTCGATACCTGCGTTTACCATATTTGAAAGTGTAAAGTCAATAAGACGATAACGACAAGCGAACGGAACAGAACCCATTGTACGAATACCGGTAAGCTCACTAATACACTCGTCATAAGCGTTTGAGAAAACAATACCAACTATATTTTTACCTGTCATCTTATTCAGCCTCCTTTACTACGTCTTCACTAACCTGTGCCTTAGGTGCAACGAATGCGCCTTCGCCGACGGTAACACCTGCGCCGACAACTGCAACGCCCCAGTCATCACGGTTAGCCATTTCTTCAGGACTTGCACCTACAACTGCGCCTTCTTCAATAACTGCGTTTTCAGCAATCATTGAATACTGAACAACTGCGCCTTTCTTAACAACTGTACCAGGCATAATAATTGAATACTTAACATCAGCGCCTTCTTCAATAATAACATCATTGAAAAGGATTGAGTAATCCACATTACCATAAACTCTTGAGCCTTCAGAAATCATTGAATTCTGAACGGTTGCGCTTGTTGAAATATAGTGAGGGGGACTTGCAGGAGTTTTTGCATAAATTCTCCAGCTTGTATCTGACAAGTCA
>JAZQYK010000085.1:0-25734 GCA_045633505.1 Candidatus Fimenecus sp.
CACCATGACTTTTAAGTGCAAAGACGGTAAATATAAGGTGATCAAAACTGAAAATATAGATTGTGGTCTTGAGTTTCAGACATATCTAATGGACAAGCAACAGCATTGTAAGAATAAGTGCATTTTCTGTTTTATTGACCAGTTACCAAAAGGTTTGCGTGAAAGTCTTTATTTCAAGGATGATGACAGCCGTCTTTCATTTCTTTTTGGAAATTATATTACGCTTACCAATATTTCTGAACACGAAATTGAGCGTATAATCAGAATGCATATCAGCCCTGTGAACATTTCAGTTCATACAATGAATCCTGAACTCAGAGTTCAGATGATGAAGAACAAAAATGCAGGAAAAAGCCTTGAAATCATAAAGAGATTTGCTGAGGCAGGAATTCAGATGAATACCCAACTTGTGCTTTGTCCCGGAATCAATGACGGTGATGAGTTAAAAAGAAGTATTGAAGAATTATCTGCTCTTTATCCTGCAGTTCAGAGTATTGCAGCCGTTCCTGTGGGACTCACAAAATTCCGTGGGGGCTTAACAAAACTTGAGCCATATAATAAAAAAACAGCAGGAGAAACCATTGATATCATTGAAGAATATTCTGACAAATTCCGTAAAGAATTCGGCGTAGGTCTTTGCTATCCTGCTGATGAATTTTTCATAAAGGCAGAACGGGATTTGCCGGATGAAGAGTATTATGACGGTTATCCACAGCTTGATAATGGCGTCGGTTTAGTCCGTTCATTTTATAATGAATTTATAGATGAACTTGAATATTGTAATGAACAACCTGTAAATAAAAAGGTGACTTTGGCAACAGGAGTTGATTTTTATCCTTATCTTTTTGAACTTTGCGAAAAAGCAAAGGAAAAATTTAATATAGATATTCAGGTTGAGAAAATAATAAATAATTTCTTCGGTGAAACTATAACGGTATCAGGACTTGTGACAAGTATTGACATTTATGAACAGTTAAAAGACTTGGATTTAGGTGAATATTTACTGTTACCAAGTTCAATGATAAGCGATTACACGAATCATACCGAGAATAAAAACAAGTTCCTTGATGATATGACCGTTGAGGAATTAGAAGAAAGATTGAATACGAAAATCATCCTGACACAAGGTGACGGAAGTCAGGTTTTAAGAGATATTTTGGGGGTGAAATAATGGCAAAACCCGTAGTGGCGATTGTTGGTCGTCCGAATGTAGGTAAAAGTACACTTTTTAATAAGCTTATCGGTAAAAGACTGTCAATTGTTGATGATACACCAGGTGTTACCCGTGACAGAATTTACGGTGATTGTGAATGGCTTGGTCATGAAATGCTTTTAATTGACACAGGTGGTATCGAGCCATATTCAGACGATATTATTCTTTCACAGATGCGTCGTCAGGCACAGCTTGCTATTGATAGTGCTGATGTTATTATTTTTGTAACAGATGTAAGAACAGGTGTCGTTGCTACTGATGAAGAAGTTGCAACAATGCTTATCAAGAGCAATAAGCCGATTATCCTTTGTGTAAATAAGGCTGACTCATTGGGTGAGCCTCCTGCAGAATTCTATGAATTCTACAATTTAGGTCTTGGTGACCCTGTTCAGGTGTCTGCTGCTCACGGTCACGGTACAGGTGACTTGCTTGATAAAGTTCTTGAATATATTCCTGAAGATACAGAAACAGAAGACGAAAGTGAAACAGTTAAAGTTGCCGTTATTGGTAAACCTAATGCAGGTAAATCTTCACTTATCAATAAAATTGCAGGTGAAGAAAGAGTAATCGTTTCTAACATCGCAGGTACAACAAGAGATGCAACTGACACATATATTGACAATGAACATGGCTCATTTATGTTTATTGATACAGCAGGGCTTCGTCGCAAGAGTAAGGTCGAAGACCAGATTGAAAAATATTCAGTAATCAGAGCAAGAATGGCTGTTGAAAGAGCCGATGTCTGTGTTATTATGATTGATGCAGCAGAAGGCTTCACAGAACAGGACTCAAAGGTTGCAGGTATTGCCCATGAACTTGGCAAAGCTTGTATTATAGCAGTTAATAAATGGGATTTGGTTGAAAAAGACGGTACAACAATGGACAAGTATCGTAAAAAGCTTATGGTTGATTTCTCATTTATGAGCTATGCACCTATTATCTTCATTTCTGCAAAAACAGGTCAAAGACTTGACAGACTTTTTGAACTTATCAAGTTTGTTGATAGTCAGAATGCAATGCGAATTTCAACAGGTAAGCTCAATGATGTTTTGGCAGGTGCAACTGCTCGTGTTCAGCCACCGTCAGATAAAGGCAAACGACTTAAGATTTACTACATGACTCAGGCTTCAACACGACCACCAACATTCGTGTGCTTTGTAAATAATAAAGACTTGTTCCATTATAGCTATCAAAGATACATTGATAACCAGATTCGTGAAGTTTTCGGACTTGAAGGTACACCAACACGATTCGTTATCCGTGAGCGTGATAAGAACAATAAAAAATAAAACGCATTACGCGTAGTGGCAGGCTTCCACGCCTGCATTGTAGGGGTGGTTCGCGAATCACCCTTTTTGTTTTCGTAGGGGTTGGCGTCCTCGATGACCCATTAAATGACATTTCTTGTCTCTTTGCAAAAATGTCCATTTTAACAATTCTCAAACATTTTAAAATCATTTCAAAAACAATTCCCATATAAAATATAAGTGATATGGGAGGCGTTTATAAATGTACAAAACGATTTTGGTGTTTTTAGCCGCAATAATCTTTGGAGCAGCAAGCTTGTTAAAGTTATGCTTTGTTATTATAAAGCAAGTGTTGAAGCGTATATCTAAGCCTTAAATAAGTTATCTTGATTTTACGAAATATAACTTATGAAAAATAATCGACTATAATTATTAACAAACTGAAAATTATGTGTAAAAGGGGCTTTTTTAAGTCCCTTTTTTCTTGCCATTTATAATGTAATGTGATATAATTAATCAATTATATAGTGAGGTAGTATGTCATGGTGATTTTAGGCATCGACCCGGGCTATGCAATAGTGGGTTGGGGAGTTATCGATTATACCGCAAATCGTTTTCAGGTGTTGGCTTACGGTGCAGTTACAACTGAGGCAAAAACACCCTTTAATGAAAGACTTGAAACGGTGTATGACGGAATACAGGATATTATAACTAAATACAAACCTGATGCATTGGCTATTGAAAAACTTTTTTATAACACTAACGCAAAAACAGTTATTGACGTAGCACAAGCAAGGGGAGTTATCAACCTTGCAGCCCAGAAAAATGGGCTTGATATTTTTGAATACACACCGCTTCAGGTTAAACAGAGTGTCGTGGGTTACGGTCGTGCTGAAAAGAAACAAGTCCAAGAAATGACGAGAGTTATTTTGAAACTTGAAAAAATCCCAAAGCCTGACGATACTGCCGATGCTCTTGCAATGGCTATATGCCACGCTCATGCAAGTGGCTCACTTATGGGAAGATTAAATAAGTTAAAATAAAGGATTTTTACTATGATTTATTCAGTAACAGGCAACGTGGTTGCATTTGATACGTCAATGGTTGCGATTGACGTCAACGGAGTTGCATTTCATTGCATAACGACTTTAACAACGTCTCAAAAATGTGCATCGGTTGGTGCAAAGGTTACACTTTACACTTATATGAACGTGCGTGAAGACGCAATTGAACTTTTCGGCTTCTATGATAAGACTGAAATGGATTGCTTTAAAATGTTGATTACAGTTAATGGTGTCGGTCCCAAAATGGCACTTGCAATTCTTTCGGAAATGCCATCTGATAAAGTGATTTTAAGTATTGCGGCAGGTGACCATAAAGCACTTACAAAGGCAAACGGTGTCGGTCCTAAACTTGCACAGCGTATTTGTATGGAATTAAAAGACAAGGTTGGCAAACTCGATGTTGCTTCAAATAATGATTTTGACGTTTCAACCGTAAGTGCAACAATGGAAAATTCAAATACTGCTGAAGCTGTTGCGGCTCTTGAAATGCTCGGCTATTCACAGACGGATGCTTCCGTTGCAGTAAGCAAGATTGATAACAGTTTATCCGTGGAAGAAATCATTAAACAAGCGCTTAAACTTATGATAGGGAGATAAAAATGATGGATTTTCAAGATGAAAACAGAATAATGACCCCTGGATTTACAGAAACCGACCACGATATTGAAATTTCATTAAGACCTAAAAATTTAAGTGAATATATCGGTCAGGAAAAAGCAAAAGAAAATTTAAAAATATATATTGAAGCGGCTAAAAATAGAGGGGATACACTCGACCATGTGTTGTTATATGGCCCTCCAGGACTTGGAAAAACAACTCTTGCCGGAATTATTGCAAACGAAATGGGTGTGCAGATTCGTGTAACCTCAGGTCCTGCAATTGAAAAGCCGGGTGACCTTGCGGCGCTTCTCACAAACTTAAATGACGGTGACGTGCTTTTCATTGACGAAATCCACCGTTTATCCCGTGCAGTTGAAGAGGTATTATATCCTGCTATGGAAGACAATGCCCTTGATATTATCATCGGCAAAGGACCGTCTGCAAGGTCAATCAGACTTGACTTGCCAAGATTTACACTTGTGGGCGCGACAACCCGTGCAGGTCAGCTTACTGCACCGCTTCGTGACCGCTTTGGCGTAATTTTAAGACTTGAACTCTATACACCTGAAGAATTATCACAGATTGTTAAAAGAAGTGCAGGTATCCTTGATATTTATACCGATGACGGCGGTGCGCTTGAAATTGCCTCCCGTTCTCGCGGAACACCTCGAATTGCCAACAGACTTTTAAAGAGAGCGAGAGACTTTGCTCAGGTTATGAGTAACGGTGTAATCAGTGAAGACAATGCACAGATTGCTTTAGGCAGAATGGAAATTGACGAAATCGGACTTGATAATATCGACCGTCTTATGCTGACAACAATGATTAAAAACTTTAACGGCGGACCCGTTGGACTTGAAACTTTGGCGGCTACGATTGGCGAAGAGGCAGTTACGATTGAAGACGTTTACGAGCCATATTTAATGCAGATTGGTTTTCTTGCCAAAACTCCTCGCGGCAGAGTGGCAACACCTCTGGCTTACGAGCATTTAGGTTTTAAAGCACCTGAAACAGATAAGAAAAACAATCCTCAAACATCACTTTTTTAAGGAGATATAAAAATGGGCAGACTTTTTGGTACAGATGGTGCTCGTGGTGTCGCTAACACAGAGCTTACTTGTGAACTCTCAATGCAAATCGGACGAGCAGCAGCAATGGTGCTAAGCAAAAATTTAAATGGGAAAAAGCCAAGAGTTCTTATCGGTCTTGATACCCGTGCATCCTCGCAAATGCTTGAAAATGCAATTACGGCGGGTCTTTGCTCAGTTGGTGCAGACGTATTGAAATTAGGCGTTGTTCCAACTCCTGCGGTGGCATATCTTGTAAAGGAATATGGCTATGATGCAGGTATTATGATTTCTGCATCGCACAACCCTTGCGAATATAACGGCATTAAAATTTTTCAGTCAAACGGCTATAAATTACCTGATGCTTTGGAAAATGAAATTGAAGCAATTATTCTTGATAACGCTACTGAAATCCCAACCCCAATCGGCGGTGGAGTAGGTAATGCCAAACGAAAGGCTGATGCAATCAATGATTATATCGAGCATCTTTTATCAGCAACAAATATGAGCTTTAAGGGCTACAAAATTGCTCTTGACTGTGCAAATGGCTCATCAAGTGTTTCAGCAGAAGAAGTGTTCACCCGTCTCGGCGCAGAAGTGATTATTGTCAGCGACAAGCCTGACGGTGTAAACATCAATAAAGACTGTGGCTCAACTCATCTTGAGAATTTACAAAAAACAGTAATTGAGAACGGCTGTAATTTAGGCTTTGCTTTCGACGGCGATGCTGACAGAATGTTGGCTGTTGACCATACGGGTGCAGTTGTTGACGGCGATAAATGTATCGCAGTTTGCGCAAAGCATATGAAGGAATTGGGCAAACTTAAAAAAGATACGGCAGTTGTTACCGTAATGAGTAATATGGGCTTCTTCAAATTCTGTGAAGATAACGGAATTAAATGTGAAAAAACAAATGTTGGCGACCGTTACGTTCTTGAAAATATGGTTGAAAACGGATACAGCATCGGTGGTGAGCAGTCAGGACATATTATATTCCTGAAATATGCAACGACGGGTGACGGTCAGCTTTCAGCAATTCAGCTTTTGGCCGTTGTTAAGGATACGGGCAAAACACTTAAAGAATTGGCAGATGAAATGGAAGTTTATCCACAGGTGCTTATAAATGTCCGTGTTTCAAAATTCGGTAAAGCACAGTTTAAAAAAGATAAAGAAGTACAGAATGCAATCCAAAAGGCTGAAGAAAAGCTTGGTACGGAAGGCAGAATTCTTGTTCGTCTTTCAGGTACGGAGCCGCTTATCCGTGTAATGCTTGAGGGCAAGGATTATGAAAAAATTTCCGAGCTTGGAGAGACGGTTGCATCAGTAATCAGGGAAAGATTGGTATAATGAGAGTTGCAGATAATTGGAAAGATTATGAATTGATAGATTGCTCCTGCGGTGAAAGGCTTGAAAGATGGGGAGATATAATCCTCATTCGTCCCGACCCACAGGTAATCTGGAAAACCCCGAAGAAAAATCCCATTTGGAAAAAAGCAGACGCTGTTTATCACCGTTCAAATTCAGGCGGCGGTCAGTGGGAGATTAAAAACAAAATCCCTGCATTCTGGACAATCGACTACCGCGATTTGACGTTTAATATAAAGACAATGGGCTTTAAGCATACGGGACTTTTCCCCGAACAAGCAACAAACTGGGACAGAGTGGCAAAAGTGATTAAAGGTGCAAACCGTGAAGTTAAGGTGCTGAATCTCTTTGCTTATACGGGCGGTGCTACGGTATCTGCTTTAAAGGCAGGGGCATCTGTGTGTCACGTTGACGCTTCAAAGGGAATGACTCTCTGGGCAAAGGAAAATGCTGTTTCTTCAGGTGTTGCAGATAAGAGTGTGCGTTGGATAGTTGACGATTGCATTAAATTCGTTCAGCGTGAAATCCGTCGCGGAAATAAATATGATATCATTATTATGGACCCTCCGTCTTATGGCAGAGGACCCGGCGGTGAGGTCTGGAAACTTGAAAATGAGGTTTATGAATTTGTTGAACTTTGCAGTCAGGTGTTAAGCGATGAACCACTTATGATGCTGATAAATTCATATACAACGGGTCTCAGTCCTTCAGTTATGGAATATATTTTAGGTGCAGTTGTGAAATCTCGCTTTGGAGGTACAGTAACAGGCAGTGAAATCGGACTTCGTGCTACTGAAAACGGATTAGTACTTCCTTGCGGCGCAAGTGCAATTTGGGAGGTAACCGCTGATTAAATCTTGGTTACTTGGAGCAAATAATGAGTATTATTGAATTTAAAAACGTAACGTTTCGTTACGATAGTGATGATGAAAATATGATTTTAGCACCTGCTGTCAAAAATCTTACTCTCACAATCAACGAGGGTGAATTTATGGCAATACTTGGTCATAACGGTTCAGGTAAAAGCACGGTGGCAAAACTTTCTAACGGACTTTTAATCGCTGAAAGCGGCGACGTTACAGTTCTTGGAATGAATACTAAAAATGAAGATGACGATATAAAAATCAAGCAAACCGTCGGTGTGGTTTTTCAAAATCCCGATAATCAGATTGTGGCAACAATCGTTGAAGAAGACGTTGCCTTCGGTCCTGAAAATCTTGGAATTGAGCCAACGGAAATCCGTCGCCGAGTTGATGAAGCACTTGAAATTGTGGGTATGTATAAATACAGACGTCACGAGCCTCACAAACTTTCTGGCGGTCAGAAACAGCGAGTTGCAATTGCAGGAATTATCGCAATGAAGCCTCGTTGCATCATTCTTGACGAGCCTACTGCTATGCTTGACCCTGAGGGTAGGCGTGAAGTTATGAAAGCACTTAAAAGGCTTAACAGAGAACTTGGTATTACCGTCGTGTTTATTACTCATTATATGGAAGAAGCAGTTGAAGCTGACCGTATAGTGATTATGGATGACGGCTGTCTTTTGATGGACGGTACACCGAAAGAAGTGTTTGCAGATACCGAAAAAATCCGCAGTATCGGTCTTGACGTGCCACAGACTTGTCAGTTGGCAAAACTTCTTAAAAATGACGGAATCAATCTTAAAAACGATTTGTTGAGTATTGATGAATTAGTCGAAAATATAGATGATTTATTGAAAGGTCAGTAAGAAATGTCCCACCTTAAAACGCAAAATTTAATATTTACCTACGGTGAGGGCACTCCTTTTAAAATCACCGCACTTGACAATGTGAATATAGAAATATCAAAGGGTGAATTCGTTGCCATTATCGGTCATACGGGTTCAGGCAAAAGCACACTCGTTCAGCATCTTAACGGTCTTCTTAAGGCTTCAAGCGGCGAAGTGTTGCTTGACGGTAAGAACATCCACGAAAACAAACAGACACTTTTTGATGCCCGTTTCCGTGTCGGACTTTGCTTCCAATATCCTGAATATCAGCTCTTTGAAGAAACCGTTTATAAGGATATTGCCTTTGGCCCTGCTAATATGGGGCTTTCAAAGGGCGAAATCGATGAAAGAGTCAGAACAGCGGCAAAATATGTAGGTGTGCCTGATGATATGCTTACAAAATCTCCGTTTGACCTTTCAGGCGGTGAAAAACGCCGTGTTGCAATTGCAGGTGTAATTTCAATGGAGCCTGAAATTCTCATTCTCGATGAGCCAACAAGCGGTCTTGACCCGCGCGGCCGTGAACAGATTTTAGGCTTGATTAAAAATTACCGCGAAACAACGGGTAAAACCGTAATTATCGTCTCTCACAGTATGGAAGACGTGGCTAAATATGCTACAAAAGTTATCGTGATGAACGATGCAAAAGTCGAAATGACGGGTACGGTTGACGAAATCTTTGAAAATTCCTCACGGCTTTGTGAAATCGGACTTTCAGTGCCGCAGGTAACTGAGATTTTTACAAAACTTCGTGCAAAAGGCTATAACGTCAGCGAAAAAATTTATACAGTTGAGCAAGGCTACAAAGAACTCAAAAAACTGTTTGAGGGGAGTGTGACTGATGATTAAAGACATTACTCTCGGACAGTATTTTCCGTTGAATTCGGTAATTCATAAGCTGGACCCAAGAACGAAGCTGTTGTTTTCAGTAACCTTTATCATAATGGTGTTTGTGTCAAACAACTTTATTTCCCTTTTCTTCTGTCTTGCAATGTCAATGCTCACTATTGCACTTTCCAAAATCCCTGTTAAAACCGTGTTTAAAGGACTGCGTCCTATAATTTTAGTTGTTGCGGTAACCTCAATTTTGCAGATTGCTTATAATGACGGCGGAATTGTTCTTGTTAATTTCTGGAAAATAAGAATAACAAGCGGCGGTGTGCTGATGGCAATTTTTATGGCATTGAGAATATCTTTGCTTATTGTAATGAGCACAATGTTGACTTATACTACAAGCCCCACTTCTCTTACAAATGGTCTTGACAGAATGTTTGCGCCGTTTCAAAAAATCGGTTTGGATTTTCATACGGTTACAATGATAATGACAATTGCACTCAGGTTTATTCCAACCCTTATTGAAGAGGTTGACAAAATTATGAGTGCGCAGAAAAGCCGCGGTGCAAATTTTGAGCAGGGAAGTGTAGTGAAAAGAGCAAAGGCACTAATTCCTTTGTTTATTCCTTTGCTTTTCAACTCAATCCGACGAGCTTACGAACTTGCAAATGCAATGACCTGCCGTTGCTATAACGGCGGTGTGGGCAAAACTACAATGAATGCATTGAAATTTTCAAAGAAAGATTATTTTGTGTTGTTTGTAATGGCTATCGTAATTGCGGCTGTAATTTTACTCAATATTTTCTGTGGTGAATATAATGCGGAATTTACTTTTAACCTTGCGGTATAACGGTACTGTTTTTCACGGTTGGCAAATTCAACTCAATGCAGTTACCGTTCAGCAGGAATTGTGCAACGCTTTTAAAAAGATAAGCGGAAAAGATGAAAATATAATAGGATGCAGTCGTACCGACGCGGGAGTTCACGCAAATATGTTCTGTTGTAACGTGAGAACGGAATGTAATGTGTCAGTTGACAAAATTCCCGATGCATTGAATTTCTATCTGCCAACAGAAGTCGCGGTGTATGACTGCAAAGAGGTGGATTTCGATTTCCACGCAAGATATGATTGCAAGGGCAAGGAATACGTTTATTTAATCTATAACGGTAAGCACAGAAATCCTTTTTATGAAAACAAAGCAATGTTTTATCCCTATGAGCTTGATGCTGAAATGCTGAACAATGAAGCAAAAGCCTTTATGGGTACTCACGATTTTTCAGCTTTTTGCAGCGTCGGTACTGACATTCAGGATAAAACCCGTGAGATTTATAATTGTACAGTTTCAAGGAACGAGGATTTAATTGAAATTCGTGTCAGCGGTAACGGATTTCTCTATAATATGGTGCGAATTATTGTCGGTACTCTTCTTGATATCCAAAAGGGCAAAATCGAGAAAGGCAGTATCCCTTCAATAATCGAAAGCCGTAACCGTGAAAATGCAGGTGTGACTGCCGAGCCTTGCGGCTTGTATCTTAACGAAGTTTATTATTGATGTGTGGTGTGATTAATGGCTGAAACAAAGAAAAAAACAACTAAAAAGCCAACCTCCAAAAAACGAAAAAAACTGACTATAAGTGTAAAAAATGCTAAAACTCTTAAACTTTTGGCAATTATACTCGTAGTACTGTTGCTGATAATTATTGCGGCGGCTCAGTTTGGCGGAGTTACTTTTTCAACAGTTGGCGACTATTTTGCAACTGCTTTGTCAAATATCGGTTCAGGTGACGGATATCCTTATGACGTCAACAGTATTGAAATAAATGATGCAGGAATAACAAATTCCGACTTGGTGCTTGTTTATGACTCAAGCGTCAAGGTGCTTAATTCAACGGCTAAAGAACTTTCGGATATTGCTCATAACTACGACTATCCTGTTATCAGTACAAACAGCGGCAGAATACTTCTCTTTGATGAGGGCGCCAAAAAATTCAGAGTACAGTCAAAAACAAGAATACTTTATGAAAAAGAAATGCCTCATATAATCCTTACGGGTGCAATGGGCAAGGACGGTTCGGTGGCACTTGCAACAAGAGCAGATAATGCCGAAAGTATGTTGACTGTTTTTGACAGCGGTAGGGACGAGGTCTTTGTCTGGAAATGTGCAAAAGAGCATATTGTGGCTTGTGACGTTTCCGATAACGGCAAGAATTTTGTGGTTTCAGTTCTGGGTGTTGAGAATGGCTCGGTTTATTCTAAAGTTCACGTTTTCAATAAAAATAAAACAGAGCCGATTGCTACCTTTGAATATGCTGACAGTGCCGTTTCAAGCGTTCAGTTTTTGTCAAATGAAACAGTAATGGTAATGGGTAATAATGTCTGTGAAATAATCAAGGGTGACGAAGTTAAGGAAAAAATTGACGTTTCCGTCAATACAACTTATAAACTCTATATTTCAGACAATAACACTGCCATTCTTGTGCTTTCAAAATATTCAAGTACAACTCAGAAAATAATTAAAGTTTATAATAAATCAGGTAAAGAATTATTTACTCAAGAGATTGACGGACTTGTAAAATCCGTCTCAACTGACGGAAAATACGTTGCAGTTTTGACTGACAGCCAAGCCCAGATTTTTAATATGAAGGGTGAAATGTGCGGCAGTGCCACAGTTACTGCTGACGCAGAAAAAATTCTTGTTTCATCAAGAAATACATACGTTTATACGACTGATAAAATTGAACTCTATTCTTCAGTAGGGGACAATACAGATAAAGAATAATTATGAGGTGATTTTTATGTCAATAATTTTAGATGTAATCCTTATTGCAGTATTTGCGGCTTATGTAATTTTTGCAGCAAAAAAAGGCTTTATCCGTTCACTTTTAGAACTTGTTGCGGCAGTGCTTTCGCTTTTCCTTGCATTCCAATTAAGTCCCGTATGTGCTCAGGGAGTTTACGACGGCTTTGTTGAAGAAGCGATGGTTGAGTCTCTGAGTGAGCAGATTGACGAAAATTTTGATACAATGTCAGTGGCGGAGCAGACAAACGCAGTTATTGACGCAATGCCTGATTTTGCAGTATCTCTTGCATCATCAGCAGGTGTTGATGTTGATAGCATAAAAGCTCAGATTACAACCGAAAAGTTTGATTCTTCAAATATTGCACAGAGTCTTGTGGATAATATTGCAGAGCCAATTGTAATCGGAGCATTAACAATTCTTTTATTTATACTTTTAGCAACATTATTACTTTTTGGATTAAAAATTGTGGCAATACTCATCTCAAAAATGTTCGAGGATTCCGTTGTGGGTTCAATGAATACGGCGCTTGGCGCAGGTCTTGGTGCAATCAAGGGGGCAATCGTGCTTGTATTTGTCTGCACCGTGCTTCGACTTGCTTTTTCAAACGGCGACGGCGAATTGAGCCTTGCGGTTAACGATTCCTTTGTTGTAGGATTACTTGACTATGTTAATCCTTTTGTTGAATCATTGAAAGAACTTATTGTTAAAGGAGCATAATTATGAGTGAAGAAAAAAAGAGCTTAAAACAAAATTTACACGAAATTTTTGACGGATGTATGACCGTCCCGAATTTGCTTTCAGTAATCAGAATATGCCTTATTCCCGTGTTTGCCGTGCTTTATTATAAAGGCTCTATCTGGTGGTCACTCATCGTCCTTGCGCTTTCAGGACTTTCAGACTTGTTTGACGGCAAAATCGCAAGAAAGTTCAATCAGGTGAGTAATTTAGGTAAACTTTTAGACCCTGTTGCCGATAAACTCACAATTTTCGCAATTGCAATCGTACTTTTCTTGCAGTTTAAAGAAGCACAAAGCGAGTCAATGCAGGCGTTTTCTTGGGTGTTCTTGCTCTTTATCGCAAAGGATATTATTATGATTTTGGGCAGTGTTGTGCTCATTGCACTTGGCACCCGTCCTGTTGCGGCTGAAATCTGGGGCAAACTTGCAACCTGTGCATTCTATGTAATAATGGTTATAATTATCGGCTTCGGTCCCGAAATCGGCGCTATTACAAAAATCGCAGGATTTGAAAGCTACACACTTCCTGAGCCAATAATGTTTATTTTAGTAATTGTTGGTGTTGTGCTTACGTTTATTGCATTTTTCAGTTATCTCCCAAGTGCAATTAAGCAGATTATCGAAAACTCAAAGAAAAAGGATAAGTAAACAATGAACAAAAATATGATTTGCTGTAAATGCAAACAAAGACCCGCAGTAATCTTTGTAACGAAGATGGAGGGCGAAAAAACAACCAATGAGGGCTATTGTATTCAATGTGCAATGGAAATGAATATCGGTCCCATTAAGCAGATGATGGAAAATATGGGTATAACCGAAGACCAACTTGAAGATATGACTGCCCAGATGGAACAGATGATGGAAAATATGGGTGAAGACGGATTTGAACTTGGCGGTGCTTCAACGTTTCCGTTTATGCAAAATCTCGGTATGATGCCAATGGACGTCCCTGAAGAAAATATCAAGGACTTAAATGGAGACAAGAAAAATGCACCAAAGAGTAAGAAAAAGCAAGGCGCAAAAAACGATAAACGTAAAATGCTCTCAATGTATTGTACCGATTTAACTGCAAAGGCAAAAAACAACGAGCTTGACAGAATTATCGGCAGAGACACAGAGATTGCCCGTGCAGTACAGATTTTGTGCAGACGAACAAAGAACAACCCTTGCCTTATCGGTGAGCCGGGTGTTGGTAAAACTGCAATCGCAGAAGGACTTGCACAGAGAATTGCCGAGGGTAATGTTCCTGCAAAACTTATTGATAAGGAAATTCATTTACTTGATTTAACTGCGCTTGTGGCAGGTACTCAATTCCGTGGCCAGTTTGAAAGCCGAATTAAAGGACTCGTTGAAGAAGTTAAAAGTGAGGGCAATATTATCCTCTTTATCGACGAGGTGCACAATCTTGTTGGTACGGGCGATGCTGAAGGCTCAATGAATGCAGCCAATATCTTAAAACCTGCACTTTCACGTGGCGCAATTCAGGTAATCGGTGCAACAACCTTTAATGAATACAGAAAGCATATTGAAAAGGATGCTGCTCTTGAACGTCGTTTCCAACCTGTAAAGGTTGAAGAACCGTCAATTGACGATACCTTTAAAATGCTTGTGGGTATAAAGGCTTATTATGAGCTTTTCCACAGAGTACAGATTAGCGATAATCTCGTCTATAAGGCAGTTACTCTTTCGGAAAGATATATTACCGACAGATTTTTACCTGATAAAGCTATCGACTTGCTGGACGAAGCTTGTACCTGTGCAAATCTTCGCAATAAAGCTATAAGTGAGAATGAGATTAACGAAAAGAAAATCGAAACTCTCAAAAAAGAGCTTGAATCTCTTGAAGAAAGAATAGCAAATCCTGAAAATGACGAGGATTTAAACCCTGTTTATGAAGAACTTTATAAGACGAAGGGTGAACTTGCAGTTTGTGAGGGTAAAGCACCTGAGCTTCAGGAAAAAGCAAAAGATAATAACGTTACAGAAGACGACTTGGCAAGAGTTATTAACCTTTGGACAGGTATTCCTGCAACTAAGGTTGTCGAGGGTGACGTCAACAGACTCAAGGGACTTGAAGACAGACTTATGGAAAAGGTAATAGGTCAGGACGAGGCTGTTAAAGCGGTTGCCAATGCAATTAAGCGTAGCAGAATTCAGCTGACACTTCAAAAACGCCCTGCATCATTCATTTTCGTCGGTCCTACAGGTGTCGGCAAAACCGAACTTGTAAAACAACTTTCAACGGAACTTTTTGATACTCCCGAAACACTCATCCGTCTTGATATGAGTGAATTTATGGAGAAACATTCAGTTTCTCGTCTTATCGGTTCACCTCCGGGCTATGTTGGCTATGACGAAGCAGGTCAGCTTACAGAAAAGGTGAGAAGAAAGCCATATTCAATCATTCTTTTTGATGAGATTGAAAAGGCACACCCTGACGTAATGAATATTCTTCTTCAAATTCTTGACGAAGGCAAAACAAACGATGCTCACGGCAGAACTGTCAGCTTTGCAAATACGGTTATCATTATGACCTCAAATGCAGGCAGTCAAAAGGCGGAAACCTCTTTAGGCTTCGGTAAAACCGATAAGGATATTTCAAGAGAAAAAGTGCTTAAAGCACTCAATGAATTCTTGCGTCCTGAATTTATCGGCCGTGTTGATGAGATTGTAGTGTTCAATCCGCTTTCAGAAGAGGATTACAAGAATATCGCTGTTCTTATGCTTTCTGAAATCAAAACAGTCCTTAAAGATAAAGGCATTGATTTCGTTTATGACGACAACACACCGTCTGCAATTGTATCAAAGATGGACGGCAATGTTCGAGGTGCAAGAGACCTTCGTAATGTCATCCGAAGAAATATCGAGGATAAAGTTTCAACGCTTATGATAGATAATCTCGGTACAACAATCAACAAAATTCTTATCACAGCAGAAAACAACGATATTCAAGTGAACTTTGAATAAGGTGTATATATGAAAGACAAACACATATTTATAAATCACAGACTTATTGTTGTTACAACAATATTGACTTTAATAGCATTGTTTTTAATTTTTTTCACATTCGATTATTCTGATATAAGAGCAATAGATATAATTGTACTCTCGCTTTGCATACTAATGATATTATGCTGTATCATTATAATGCCACATTGTTGTATATTAACTCAACAAGGTGTTACAATAAAGTATGTTTTTGGACTAAAAGAAACAGCCGAGTGGAAAGAGATAAGAAAAATCTATGTTATAGGAATGCCAGGAATCTATTTATCTTATGCAGATGGATATCAATTTGTTGGTATAAAAGGTTCAAAAACATTTTTTATGAGTGGTGAGTTTTATGAATCTAAAAAGTTTACTGAAATACTTGAATATTATGCAAAAACAAAAATAAGAAAATAATGAAAAGTAGGGGCGATTCACGAATCGCCCGAAAACCAAACAAGCCACTCAATCGAGTGGCTTGTTTTATATAATGAAACATATTATTAACATAATTAAGATAACTAAAAATAAAAATCCAACCGAAAGCACAGTGTCCCAAAAACTTTTATTATGGTTTCCTATTTTTTGTTTATATGTATATTTAATGCTGTTGACATATCTGAATTTATCAATCAAATTAGCCTTGCAAACTGTTTCAGGAGTGTTGTTTTGAGACCTTTTGATAAATTTTAAAATACGCTTTTCAATTCTCTCAAGAATTTTTTCTTCCTTATAACTTTTCTCTTTTGGTTTAAAACCTATATCAACTCGTTCGGTTTTATTAAGTATAAACGAGTATTCTTTATATTCCTGCTTTTTTGATGCATTTTTAATGGGTAAAAAGGTTATAACTATACAGTTATAACGATTGCGTTGAAATTTCCAATACTTTTTTTCTCGTTTGGTAGAAAGGTGTGTATATAGCATATCTAAAAAATCAGTACCGTGATTTAATTGGGTAGGTGCATTTGTTTCAAAATACTTTTTAGAAACTTTGCATTTAATACCAACTTCAGATAAATGCGCGTCATATTGTGTTAAAAGTAAATTTACTTTTTCAATAAAGTCCTGATACATAACAACACCTCAAATAAAGTATAACAGAACACATTTGAATAATCAATACTTTGCGGCTTAAGCAAAAAAAGTAGGGGGAGACGAGTCTCGCCTGCCGGCTCGGTCGGTACTTATGCTTTGCAGAGGTGTCCCACAAAGCACCGAAAATGGACAGTAGCATAAACTACTGTCCTCATTTTTTGCACCTCAATTTATTCACTGAATATAATGAATACAGGAGGTGCTGTATGGATACATTTGTCACAATGGCGCTGATAGCTACGCTTGGAACTTGGCTTGTAACGGCTTTGGGTGCAGCTAACGTGGTATTTTTTACATCGCTTAATCAAAAAATATTAAATTTTATGCTTGGCTTTGCATCGGGAGTAATGATTGCGGCAAGTTTCTGGTCCTTGCTTCAACCTGCAATAGAAAGAGCAGAAGAAACCTCGAATATACCTGCATATTTTGTAGCAACCACAGGCTTTTTAATGGGCGCATTATTTATATGGATTTCGGACAAAATCATTTCATTTGCAAGAAAACGGGTTAATAGTAGCGGAGAAAAGGAAAATGAAAAATTTAACCGCATAATAATGCTCGTACTTTCCATAACTTTACACAACATACCCGAAGGTCTAGCCGTAGGTGTTGCATTCGGTGCATTGCAAGAAGGATATACACCCGAAAAACTTATGGGAGCAATATCCGTTGCCGTAGGAATTGGATTGCAGAATTTCCCCGAAGGTGCCGCGGTCTCAATTCCTTTGAGAAGGGAAGGGTATTCACGAAAAAAAGCATTCTTTTTAGGTCAGGCATCAGGTATGGTTGAGCCAATCGCGGGTATAATAGGCGCTTTGCTGGTTACACGTATCGAAACCGTATTGCCTTATGCGCTCTCTTTTGCGGCAGGTGCGATGATTTTGGTGGTTGTACATGAATTGATACCCGAATGTCAAAGAAATAAACGTGCACAACAATATTTTGCATCAATGGGCATAATTCTCGGCTTTGCGGTTATGATGCTTCTTGACGTAATGTTGGGTTAAAAAGACAGATAAACGTTTACTAAAATTTTATTGCAATAATACCCCCTATGCATCAAACGATGTTTGGGGGTATTTGTAATAATCGGCAAAATTATATGTTTATCCGTGCTTTACAGCAGTGCTGACTCCGTGTTTATAATCCGCTTACTGTATGCTGTTAGAATATAGAAACAGTACGCTTTTTCTAATATAATGTTTATAATTAGATGCATTTAGGGAGGATGTTAAAATGTATTGTAATAACTGTCAAAAAGAATATGATAACTCAATGGCTTTTTGCGTTGAATGTGGTTCACGTCTTGTGAATTTTCAACCCGTTGCCGCAAAGCCAAATTCAAATTACGCAGAAACACAGTTGCTGACGGAAGAACCGAAATATTGCAAGAATTGTGGTAATAAGGTTGATGATAATTCAGCTTTTTGCACTGCCTGTGGCTATAAAATTGTAGATATGCAACCGATTGCTGAAGAAACATCGGTGTTAACACCTGAAACAAAAGTTTGTTTTAACTGCGGTAATCACTTGGAGGATAATAATGTATTTTGTACTGTTTGCGGAACGAAAGCCGATTCTCAAGTGACGTTACAACCAACAGTTCCTGAAGTAAAGTGTTGCTCAAAATGTGGCGCTCAACTTGACGATAATGCGGCTTTCTGCACCACTTGCGGCACTCCTGTAACTGTTGCAAATACTCAAGCGGTCAATCCTGCACCTGTTTATAACACTAACACAACCAATGCATACGGTTATAACACAAACCCTGCACCGATTGGTCAGTTAAAAACAAACAAAGGCTTGTTAAAAACAATATTACTTTCAATAATTACTTTGGGTATTTATCCAATAATAGCTATGTCGTCTGTATCAAACGATATAAACGTCGTTGCATCAAGATATGACGGCAAGAAGACTATGCATTTTTGCTTGTTGTTTTTTATAGTAGCTCCATTCACTTTAGGTATTGGTGCAATAGTCTGGTATCACAGAATTTCTGCAAGAATTGGTGATGAATTAGTTCGACGCAGAATTAACTATAGCTTCGGAGCAGGCAGTTTCTGGCTTTGGAGTGTCTTGGGCTCGTTAATCGGAATTGGACCTCTTGTATATCTTCATAAACTGTTCAAAGCAACAAACCTTTTGAATGAAGATTACAATATGAGAGGTTAATAAATCTGCAAAAAATTTGTTAAAGGTGAGTGTAATTATGAAAATATGTCCTAATTGTAAAAAAGAATATGATGATAGAATGGCATTCTGTGCAGGGTGCGGTTCCAGACTTGTAGATATGCAACCAACACCGCAGCAGCCTCAACAACCCGTTCAAACGGTTAGCTTTTGTATGCATTGTGGCAATAAAATGAATTCAAATTCAGCATTTTGTGCTGCTTGTGGTACTCCGGTTAACGCAGTAAATATGCAATCAGTGAATAGCACAACTGTTAAACCAAGCATAAATGTAAATGAATACATAGATAAAATTAAAAACAATGACACAATTTCAGTCTTTGTTGAAACATTAAAAAAGTATATAGTAAATCCTTTAAAGGCTCTTGATGGTACAGTAAAAAATTGTAATAATTGGATAATTGAAATAATTCCGTTTGTATCGTTGCTTATTTCCATAATGGTATTTTTTATCTGCCTTTTTACAGCAGTTCTCGGTGATATTGAAGATACGTTCGGAATAGTAATTGTTGTGTCAATATGTATGTCAATTGGCTTTGTGCTAATACCAGCAATTACAACCTTTGTTGTAGCTAAACTTAATGGAAAAAACTATGACTTTCAAGGTGTTTTAGCAGCATCGTCATTAAATGTTTGCTACGTTATTCCAATGTTTATAGTTGCGGGAATTGTCTTTTTTATTGATTTTTCAGATTTTGGCTTTTGGGTAGGTGCGGCTTTATTTATTCTTGCTATTTTCTGCAAGGCTTTCCTTTCAATTTCAATGCTCAATCATTTTGTAGGAAATGTTTTAGAATCAGTTAAGACCTTCTTTATATCTACAGGAATTGCAACTGTACTTAATGCGATAGTTTTATCAATTTGTTGTTCAATTCTTGCGGATATTATTGAGGAAATTATTTCAAACTTGTTGTTTAGTTCTCTTTGGTGATTAAGGGGTTGTGTTATGTATTGTGGTAAATGTGGAAACCAGATATATCCAGGCGAAAAATTCTGCGGTAATTGTGGAAACAAAATAGAACCTATTGTATCCGCACAACCACAAATGGATTTGACAAAGCCTAAAAAAGCCCATAAAGAACGTAGTTTGCTTATACCCATCATAATTGGTTGTGTTGTCCTTCTTTTAGTGATAATTATAGGTGTTGTAACGTTGTTTAGTGGCAGAAATAATAATGATAGTAATGAAGATTTCCCTAATTCAGATATTACAGAAAGTACAATAGAAACAGAAGTAAGTAGTGAAACATCCACAACTGAAACTACAATCACCACAACTGAATCAACAACAAAAAAGGAAACAACGACTGCTCCAACGACAACCAAACCAGCCGCTTCTTCGGTTTATCTTGAGGCAACCTCGGAAGAATTAAATCAGTTGGCAAACTTTCTTGGTATAGTAGGAACAACAAAAGGCCCACTTCGTAGTAATTATGATAGTAAAAAAATAAACTATAAGAATTTTGTGGAAAACTATTTATTCCACACTTCAGGGTATAGCTTTACTTATAACAAATATTTTAATACAACAACTTATAATTATGATGAAACTCCTGACCCATTAAACAGATTTATGGCAGTTGATTATGAATGGAAAACAGGTGAATATTATAAATATTCAAAATCAAATATTGAATGGATAATGAAAAATATTTACAACATTCCATCATCAACGATTTCAAACTTCTCTGCTTCTGCAATTGAGGATGATGATACATATTATAAGGATGGTTATATTTATCAGGAAAAACACGTGGGCTTTGGTTCATCAGGTTTATATATAGAAGTAGATAAATATACTCGTTTGGATGATGGAAGGTACTCTGTTGAATTCACAGAAATGAATGAGTTCAGCGGTGAGGCAGAAGGAAAAGGAACTGCCATTGTTTCAATGAAAAATATCGATGGCAAAAGATATTGGAGCCTACACTCCATTTCTTAAAAATTAAGTTAAAGAGAGGGATTTTTTATGTTTTGTAATAAATGTGGAAATGAAGTAAAAAAAGGTGCAAAATTCTGTGGTGCGTGTGGTTCTGTAATAACTACAGAAGAAGTGACAGCCATAGCTGCAAATGTGCCACAAGCACCAAAGAAAAATAATTCAAAAAACAAAAAGGTTATTGCAATTTTTGGTTTAGTAGCAGCAGTTGTACTGATTGTTGTAATTGTTATTATTGCGTTGCTTAGTGGTGGCGGTGATGATTATTATTATTACGATGGTGGATATGACTATTATGATGGCGAAGACTCTCAACCAGCAGATGGCGTTGCAGATGATAACACACAAACCATACAAAACCTATTAGGTATGTATGAGTGGAATTGTATGCCGTTTTCTGACGGATATGCTTTCTTCAAAGTAAATGATATGGACCCTACACCATTGTATATTGTTGATAAACAAGGTAGAATATGTGGAGAAATTCATGATGAAACATTTAGCTTTATGGACCAAGGTCTTTTCAACGATGGTGTTGCACTATTAACAAACATAGACTTACATGAAGCGGCGTATAGAAATGAACAAGAAGCAAAATTAATTAATCAAAATATGGAAGTTTTAATTTCAGCGCCAAATGAAAATTTTGATAATATGATTGGCATTACTGAAGATAATACGATTCTTGTAATGAAGATTGAGAGCACAGTTGATGGCTCGTCAGTAAAACTTGGCGCAATTGATACATCAGGAAATTTTGTAACAAGTTTAAGGGAAAGTGGCATTTCTTTAAGTACGGACGAAACAGTTATTAATGCAAGTTATTGGGGCGAAGGCATTTTCTGTGTTCAAGGTAAATACGATTTGTCAGCAACTCAAAATTGTAGGTTCACAAATGCTGTTTTGTTTAATGTGAATACTGGTGAGACCTTTGATATGAATTCTTATGGTTATGACAATGTTTGGGGCTCTTCTAGAGATATATCAGGTAAATTTGTGAATGGAAAAGCAATAATTGCAAGTACGACACCAACATCAATTATGGATAAAAATAGAGATATTTATTTGATAAATACCAAGTTTGAAATTATTAAAACTATAGTTGCCGATTATAGCTTTTATGATTATGATAGTTACAGTGAAAATGGTTATTTTTATTGTAACTCTAGTGAACAGCATGGTTATTATAACGAAAATTTTGAGCTTGTAATTGATTTGTCAGAATATAATGTTAATTCAGCATCAGAATTTGTTGATGGTTGTGCAGTTCTTGAAGTTACTAACCCTAATGGTGCTAATTTTGCTATTGTGATTGATGAAAAGGGAAATCAATTATTTGACCCAATTGAAGTTAAAGAGGTAGCATATCATTACAGTGAAGGGTTGTTAGCTGCTGACTTAGATGATGGAAATATTACTTATTTTGATAAAAAAGGAAAAGTAAGTTTTACAATTCCAGTGGGAGGTCCATTTTCTTTTTATTATAATGTGGTTAGTTGCAGTGATGGAGTTGTAACAAACGGATATGATTATTATGATTTAACAGGTAAAAAATTGTTTAATTAAGATAAAAACTTAATAAAATAATTAAAGCCTTGAGACTTAACTCAAGGCTTTAATTGTTTCTTAAATTTTTCAGCATCTTTATATCTTTTAGAAATCTGTGTTGACGTTGCTTTTTCGACAACTTTTTTAAGCCGTCCTTTTGGCAAATCGATTGATGGGTGAGAACCCGTCAGCATTATATTAAGCAATACGCCCAAGCCATAAATATCAGTCGTTTTGTTTGATTGAGAAATGCCGAATTGCTCAGGTGCCGCAAATCCAGGTGTACCCAAATCCTGCGTGTCAATTTCTTGCTCGTTGATAAACCGCGCAATAGAAAGGTCAATAAGAACCACCGTTCCGTCATCTTTGATTATTACGTTTGACGGTTTAATGTCGCGGTGAATAATTCCCGTCGAATGTAAAAATGTCAACGCATCACAAATCTGCGAGACGTAATTACAAGCAATTTTTTTATCAAGAGGTTTACTTGATAAAATATCAAGCAGTCTTTTGCCCTCAATAAATTCTTCAAGCACGGTAATTCCCGAATCATCAGTGCATACGTCATAAATCATCGGCAAGTTTCTATGCTTTTTATCTTTAAGACATCTGAACACGTCGTCGTTTGGGTTTGTGGAAAAACGCTTTATAACATATTTCTTGTTATCGTTATGCTGATACAAAGCAATTGACGAATGTTCACTTTCTTTAAAGGTGATTTTCTTTGAATAATATTTATTAAAAGAATTTTCAATATAATCAAGAAGCTCGTTGCTATGGTTTTCTATTTTAAACCCTCCTCGCCGTGCTTTTCAAGTAAATCGTTGCATTGCATAATCGTCAGTTTTTTCTCAATGGCATAAATAAGAACGCTGTCACGGCGCACTTTGGGATAGAGTGCCGAACGGCCTGAAATCTTTAATGCCTGCTGACACTCCTCAACAGTCATTTTCATAGCAAGCGCAAGCCTTACTACTTTATCTTTTGTTGGCATTTTTCTGCCGTTGATTACCTCATAAAAGTAGCAATAACTGAAATCAGCCTTGTTAATGATATTTGATTTTGAATAATTTTTACTTTCAATTATATCTTCCCAAAATGTTTTTATATCTTCATTCACAAAACTCTTTTCGTGGCTGGAAAGATATTCAGGCAAAGAACAGCTCTGCCTTTTCAGTTCTCTTAAAAGTTCGGTTGTCGTTTTAGCCATAATAACACCTCAAAATGTTTGCATTTCACCGGTAAAGGTTTTTCGTATAGTTGTATATTGACTGTGTCCTTCTGAAATGTGTATCTTTTTCAGATTTGGGAAAAGCGTAGAATATGTAGAAAGATAATCGGCTCTTTCTAAATTACAGTTTGCAGGAATATGAATTTCTTCAACGTATATATTCGTTGCGCCGTTAGACGTTGTACCTACTGACAAGGTGTAGCCTACATCGCCTGAAGGCATTACAAAAACCTTGTCCTTTTTACCGTACGGATAAATCGAACCTTTAAAGTCGGTATCAGTGCTGCCTTTATAGAAAAGAACACCGTCTTTTGAGTAAAACTTTGAACTTCCGGCTTCAACGTTTATCGCTTCAAGATTTTGGTTGTAACTTGAATAAGACGTTGGCACAAAAGATGTTTCTTTAGATACGTTTATCACTTTAAGATTATCAGCATATTTTAAATTGTGAGACCCTTCAATGCCCGTGCACCAATCAGCAAGATTAAGTACGGAATAACAAGGATTGCCTGCA
The DNA here is from genome assembly GCA_045633505.1 of Candidatus Fimenecus sp. GTDB lineage: Bacteria > Bacillota > Clostridia > Oscillospirales > Acutalibacteraceae > Fimenecus. The sequence goes on from JAZQYK010000085.1 coordinate 24,191, forward strand.
AAATATATAAATTCCCACACACTGCTGTTCCATTGATATAAAGCACCATCTACAAACTTATATTGCCATGAAGTTACATGAATGTTCTTTATCGGACAGTATAACGCAAACTTTCCGTACATTCCGATATCGTTAGCATACAAATTCAAATTTTCAAAAGAAGAAAGATTGTTAAAACAGTTGTTTCGTAACCAAATATATGCCCTATCACTATCAGGAATATCAATTGTTTTAATATTATCATTATCCTTAAAAGCATCGCTTTGAATTTCAACGACCATCAATCCGTCAATATATACGGGAACGGTTACGTAACTTGCGTTTCCCGTGTATTTGGTTATTGATATTTTTGTCGTACTGTTGCTATAAGGCTCATATTGAAAGTCTTCATCACTACTATATGTATTTCCGAGAGTAGTGCTTTCTGTGGTGGAGGTGGTCGTAGTGACAGGGTCTTCTGTTTTATTGGTTGTTGATTCGGTTGTGGTAGGATTTGTAGTAGCCTCAGGTTCTGTGGTGGGGGACGTAGTCGTTTCAACACCAAAAAGTTTATCTAAAAGCCCTTGTTTTTCTGTGGTGGTATCAGTTATTTCGATAACCTCAAAGACTTGCTCTCCGTTTTCGTCGGTAACGCTTTCACCATTTTCCTCTGTTACAGGCGCTAAGGTTGTTTCAGGCTTGTCTTTGTTTGGTTCGTTATTTCTTGTTGATTTGATAGCAAAAATACAAGAAGAAAAGACTATTGCAACAGATAGAATAATCGCAACAATCCCCAAAATCTTCTTGCGCGGTACAGCAATCAACGATTTATCTTTTTTTACTTTAACTGCGGGAAAACTCTGTCTTTCGTTGAGTACAGTCGCACAATTAAGACAATATATCGCTTCTTCAGGAAGCTCCGCTTTACAAAAAGGACATACCTTCAAATAATCCACCCCAATATGCCAACAAACTATATGCATATAGGATACAAAATTTTGTCGATATTTGCAAGTGATTATAAATAAAAAACTATATGCTGATAGCAGATTAAGTTTAATAAAATATTACATATACCTTGTCTTTGCTTCGCAAAATCCTATTTTTACGGCGTACCGTCGCACATGGACGAAAGAGTTCTCGTCTCTCCACCAAACTTAATACAACGAATAAACCCCACACATCAAACGATGTATGGGGTTTATTGGCACAGAAGGAGAGACTCGACAAGGCTTTGCCTTGTCTTTGCTTCGCAAAATCCTATTTTTACGGCAAACCGTCGCACATGGACGAAAGAGTTCTCGTCTCTCTATACAAAAAATAATCCCACACACCTAAAGGTGTATGAGATTATTTGGCGCAGAAGGAGAGACTCGACAAGGCTTTGCCTTGTCTTTGCTTCGCAAAAACCTATTATATGTCCGTGCTCCTCTGCCTTACGGCAAACCGTCGCACATGGACGGAAGAGTTCTCGTCTCTCTATACAAAAAAATAATCCCACACACCTAAAGGTGTATGAGATTATTTGGCGCAGAAGGAGAGACTCGACAAGGCTTTGCCTTGTC
>JAZQYK010000086.1:0-17835 GCA_045633505.1 Candidatus Fimenecus sp.
GTTGCTGTTGAAGAAGCAAGCAAATAATTAAACTTTATACAAAATCGAGAGACAGAGCGTTTTGCCCTGTCTCTTTTTGTTTTATATATGGAGTTGTACCTCAAATATTGTTGAAATCCTTTCTGAAATGTGTTAACATTAGTTATAATCAGATAAAAGGGGAATTTTTATGGGAAAGAAAATTATCGTTGCAGGCGGAGGTCACGGCGGTATTGCCGCCGCTATGCTTTTAGCTAAAAGAGGTTATGACGTTACCGTTTATGAGCGCAACGCAAAAAACAAAATGGGATATGACTGGACTGATATCTTTGACAGAAAAGGTCTTTTGGCAATCGGTCTTCCCATTCCTGACAAAAAACTTTATAATCTTAAAAACGACGTTACCTTCTACGGTCCTGCCATGGAAACAGCCCTCACACAGAATACCGACGACGACAAAAAGGAAATCCAGATGGAGCGACGTGATATTTATAACTATCTTATTTCCTACGCCGTTGAAGCAGGTGTGAATTTTGAATACAAGCACACCGTTCTTGAACCCCTTTTCTTTGGCAACCGCGTAGTTGGTATTAAGACGGATAAAGGCGAATATTATGCTGACCTTGTAATTGATGCTTGCGGAATGAACTCACCTCTCCGTCAAAAAATGCCCTCATCAACAGGAATTCAGAACAACCCCATTGAATACGAGCAGTTTTATGTATATCGTGCTTTCTTCAACAAGACCGCTGAGGTCAGCGATGACGAAAAATTTAAAATTATTATGCTTCCAAACAACGAATTGGGCATTTCTTGGGTTGCAACGGAAGAAGAACACACCGACGTGCTTATCGGCCGTTTTCACAAGTTTGACCTTGATTATGCAAACGAGCAGATTGACCTGATGAGGCCTACAAACTCAAGCATCGGCACAAAAATTATCCGTGCAGGTAATTTTGCAAACATTCCCGTTCGTCAGCCTTTGGGTGTTTTGGTTGCTGACGGTTATGCCGCAATCGGCGATTCAGCTTTTATGACCGTGCCGATTATTGGCTCCGGCATTGCAAACGCATTAAAGGCAGCAAAAATTCTTGCAGATGCCGTTTCAAACGATTACAGCAATTCTTTCAGCGCTGAAACACTTTGGGAATACCAGAAAGATTATTTCAAAGCAATCGGTGCCGCAATGGCGCCAATGGCTTGCGTTAAATTATTGCTTACTCGCCTTGAGGGCAGTGAGCTTGATTATATTTTCGCAAAAGGTATTCTCAATGCTGAAGATATGACAATAGACGCTGATTCTTCCAGCCTTGGCGCAATGCTTGGCGGAATGAGTCCCGCTGATATAAAAATCAAGGTTGAAGGACTTCTCAACAACAAGTCCATTCTTAAAAAAGTCGTTAATATGGGCTTACAATTAGGCAAAGCGACAGCAGTTACGGCGGCTATGCCACAAAAATACAATCGCAAAACCATTCTCAAATGGGTTGAACAATATAACAAGTGCTTTAAGCACTAAAGGTAGGTTTTTATGAAGTTGATTAAATCTAAATCTTTTATCTATATTCTTTCTGCCGTGTTGCTTCTGTCTTCAATAATCTGTCTTTCGGGTTGTGAAGACGAGCCTGTGGAGGAACCCACAACCGAACACAAAGTAACCTACGAAGAATTTGTGGACATTATCGTTCCTGCTTACGTCAAAGAAGATTTCGGCACAATTTACGCCAACTCGTTCGCTAATTACGACCTTATTCTTAACGACCGACTGGACAAAGCGGGTGACGACAAAACTGAATATTATAAAAGCCTTTCGGAGCAATACGGTTGCACAATCAACAATTATACTGATTTGAAGGTAGCCGAATTCAAAGAAACCGAACTAATGCTCAAAAATCAGTTCGGCGAAGATTATCAGGTGTCTTTCACCGTTTCAAAGGACACTCACTTCACCACCGAAGAAATCGCAAATATCGGCACTTTGCTTGTAGTAACTTTCCAAAGTAAAGGATATGAATTTTCAAGATATTTTAACCCTACAAAAATTACCGATGCTCACGAAGTCACCTTCAGTTACACAATCAAAGGCAGTAAATTTGAAACCTCTGGAGAAGATACGATACTGATTCTCGAATATAACGGCGAGTGGGTATATGGCGAACTCGATTTATAACAATTAAAACTTTGGAGCTGTATAAAATACAGCTCCTTTTTTAAAAAGATGCGAAACAAACAAAGAGATACGCTCCGTAAGGAAGTTGCCTCAATTATGCTTTATAAAGACAGCCGTTTATAAAGGTTTCATTTCCCAAAGGTCTAAATATATTAGTTAGGGGTTGTAAACCCAATATACTAATGTTTATCACAAAAAAAAGCACAAGCCAGGGAGGGTTTAGCCCTGACTTGTGCTTTTGCCATCTAGCCTTTTGCACACCGTATTATAATATTCTGGATTTATTTCAATACCAATATACTCCCTCTCTAATTCCTTGGCTGCTTGTAATGTTGAGCCACAACCACAAAATGGGTCTAATACGGTTTGCCCTTTTATTGTGGTTAATTCTATCAAATATTTCATAAGTGAAATTGGCTTTTGAGCAGGATGTAATCCTCGGTCTGATTTTTCTGCTTTACATTTAATTATATTCGAGCATATTTCTAGCCCTTGATTTAATAGTGGGTTGTTTTTAATGGCACTTTCGTTATATCCGCCAACTTCATTTTGAACGATATTATCTGTCAAAGTCTCTCCAATTGCATAGGGCTTCATAAACCACAAAATAGGTTCAAATAATGGTCTTAAATTACCTAGTTTCCAACCATTCCACTTTTCCGCATTGGCAATATCGTTCCTTTTGTCAAAAACAACAGAAACATTTTGCGCTCTATGAGCCGCAACATCTTTTTGCCAAGAAAGCATATCTTTAAATATGAAACCTGCATCTTCTAGCGCACAAATACACCTATGTGCATATCGGCGTCCTGCAAATATGAAACAACTAGCACCAGGTTTAAGCACTCTCAACCATTCGGATGCCCATTTAGCACACCATTGATAATATTCTAAAGGAATTTGCTTATCAGCCTCTGACCAACCATTTAATGGTTTCCCTCGAGTTTTAAAAACCGAGCTTTTGTCTTGGGCTGGACTTTTTCCAAGCAACGCTGAATTCGTATTATTATGCAAAACATCCCATTCATCAAATGAAATACCATAAGGAATATCGGAAAGTATTAAATGTATGGAGTTGTCATTAATTTTTTTGATTTCTTCAATTGAATCGCCACAAATTACAGAACTCATATTATTCTCCTACAAAGATGAAACAAATTTTTCAATAGTTGAAATTCTTTCTAAAACCTTTTTGCTTTTTAACAATTCTGCTATCGCTTCGTCTCTAGTTAAAGCTGTTATTGCTTCTCTTTCGGTATTAAGATATTCTAACTCATAATTGCCCCTATTGCGAATAGTTGCTTTGCAAATATCCAATTGTTCGTTAAAACTCTGGATTGGAACTGAAATTCGGTCGCATAGCATTTGATTTATATATGGAAATTGACAGTTCATTCTATCGGCATAAGCTATTCTTGTATCCCTCGCTAACCTAACAGGAGCATTCCAAATAGCTTCTAAACTCAAGGTATCGGTTTCCATTACATTGTTCTCTAATAAGAACAAAATGTGTTCCCACGAAAGCAAACATACTTGTTTATCTAAAGCTGATGAGTATATTTGACTAACGGTGTTAGGATATTGAAAATATGGAGCAACCAGCAATGCAAAATCGTGTTCTGACCCACGCCAGTTACTTAGTGTATCGATTTTAAAGTCCTTTTGATTTTTTGCTGTTCGGCTCAATCTAAACGTTTTAGCATCCGCAACCAAAGTGTACCCGTGATTGCTTCGCGCAATAATATCGGCACTGTTACCTCGCTCGTTTACTGCAATGGATGGCATACCCAATTCTGAAAAACAACGAGCTAAAATACAGTCTGATGCTTTTGAAAACAATTTTTCTGCGGAAGAACTTGCCTCAATACATTCTGGTATAGTTCCAATTTCTTTTACTATGTCAACAACTGTTTGTCTATCTAAATCGTTGACATATCTCTTAATTTCATCTGAAGCTTCAGAGAACTTTTTTGTTGTAGAAAGTTCGATGATTGTATAAATAAAACGATTAAAACTCATATTAACACCGCCTTTTAATAAATTATAACATAAACTTGCTTTATTATCAAACATTTTCGTTAACAAGTTGTATTTATATTAAATTTTTAATAATTTGTTCTTATTTTAATTATCTAATGGGTTATTACAGGCGCTCAACTTGTAACAAACCCTTGTTGTATATCAATTTATGCGGCCACCCTTTTTTACACCCTTTTTTTGTTAATTTGTCATTTACATTTTAGTTATATTGTAGTATAATATGTTTACTTATATACTTGTGAAATGGAAGGCATTGAAAATGAAAAAAGGTACAAAGAAGTTTTTAGGTTTTGCTATCCCTGCAACTATACTCGGTGTTGCTGCAAGAAAGGCTTACGTTGACATTCGTTACGGCGTGAAAGGGCCAAAGCCAATTATCACTTTTACAGAATCAACTGACACCGATTTGAAAGATATTCATCTTACTGCTCACAGGGGCCTTTCTTCAATCGTGCCGGAAAACACAATTGAGGCTTTTAAGGAGGCTGCAAAGCACGGTTATTACGCTCTTGAATGTGACGTGCATTGTACAACTGACAACAAGTGGGTTATCATTCACGACTATATGCTTCAGTCAATGGCAAAGGAAAAGGGCGACGTTAAGAAAATGTCTTACGAAACTCTTTCAAAAATCAAGTTTACAAACGGCGCTAATATTGAAGATTACCCTAATGCAACCGTTTGCCTTGTTGAAGACTTTATTGAAATCTGCAAAGAGGCAAACATCCGTCCTATGATTGAGGTTAAGGACAAGCGCGTTGAAAAGGTTGCAGATTTGCTTGAAATCATCCGTAAATACGACATTGAAAAGGACGTTATCCTCATTTCTTTCCACAAGGACGTTCTTCGTCAATTCAGAATTCTTTCGCCTGAAATGGAATTGTGGTATTTAATGCACACGATTACTGACGAAAAAATTCAGGAATGCATTGAAAACAATAACGGTGTTGCTTTTGAGGCAAAACGCGGAAAGCCTGAAATGATTCAGAAAATCCACGACAACAATCTTACTGCGGCTTGTTGGACCGTTGACACAAAAGAAATGCTTAATGAAATGATTAAAAACGGAGTTAAGTATATTACAACGAATGCGATTTTACCTGAATAATTAGATTTCGGGTCGTCGAGGACGCCGACCCCTACGAAGAGGTTATTAAATGACAGATTACAAAAAGATTGCTGAACTTATTTTCAGCGACGTGGACAAGTCCACAGAATATTATGAAGAACTTTATCCTGCAAGAAACCTTCCTGAAGGTGCAAGAGTAACGAGATTCGCTCCAAGTCCCACAGGTTATCTCCATTTTGGCGGACTTTATGCAGGTTTTGCTTCAAAACTTACTGCCGACACTACAAACGGCGTGTTTATGCTCAGAATTGAGGATACCGACAAAAAGCGCGAGGTCGAAGACGGCGTTACAGGCATTGTAGCAGGTCTTAACGCTTTTGGTGTTTGTGCTGACGAGGGTGTTACGGGCTTCAATACCGAATACGGTGATTACGGTCCTTACACACAGAGCCACCGCCGTGAAATTTATCGCACATTTGCTAAAAAACTTATGGAAGAAGGCAAGGCTTATCCTTGCTTCTGCACTCCCGAAGATTTGGACGAAATCCGCGCAAAGCAGGAAAACGAAGATATCAAGGGTTACTATGGCGCTTATGCAAAATGCAGAGATTTAAGTGACGGTGAAATCATCGAAAAAATCAATTCAGGTGCACCTTATACAGTCAGACTTCATTCAATCGGTGACATACAGAGAAAAATCAAGTTTGACGATATGATTAAAGGCAAGATTGAAATGAGCGAAAACGTGAATGACGTCGTTATTCTCAAGGCTGACGGAATTCCCACTTATCACTTTGCTCACGCAATTGACGACCATTTAATGCACACGACTCACGTTGTCCGTGGCGACGAGTGGATTGCGTCAGTACCGCTTCATATTGAACTTTTCAGAGCTTGTGGCTTCAAGCCAGTTAAATATGCTCATATTGCTCCGATTATGAAGGAAGAAAACGGCGGCAAGAGAAAACTTTCAAAGAGAAAGGACCCTGAGGCTAACGTTTCATTCTATATTGAAAAGGGATATCCTGAGGCTTCGGTCAAAGAATATATGCTGACAATTCTCAACTCAAACTTTGAGGAGTGGAGAAAGGCTAACAAGACAGAAGATATCAGCAAATTCCCGTTTAACCTTAAAAAGATGAGTGTTTCAGGCGCACTTTTTGATATGGTTAAGTTTAACGACGTATCAAAAAACGTTATTTCTGTTATGACCGCAAAAGAGGTTTATAAATTCGTTACTGATTGGGCTATGGATTATAACGAAGTGCTTTATTCTCTCTTAATTGAAGATAAAGAAAAAGCAACTGCAATTTTTAATATTGACAGAGATAATCCAAAACCGAGAAAAGATATTGCTTGTTGGGAAGAAGTTGAAAATTACGTATCCTTCTTCTACAACGAAATTTATGATGCTGATTACACCCTCCCTGAGCATATCACAAAGGCTGACGCTGTTGAAATTCTTTCAAAATACAAAGAAATCTATTCAGCAAACGATACGAAGGAAGAATGGTTTAATAAAATCAAGGAGCTTTGTTCAGCTTGCGGATTTACTCCTAACGTTAAGGAATACAAGCAAAATCCTGATGCCTTCAAGGGTCACGTCGGTGACGTTTCAACAATTATTCGTATTGCAATAACTTCTCGCACAAACACTCCTGATTTGTATTATATTATGCAGATTTTAGGTGCTGACGAGGTTATGAGAAGACTTGACGATGCGATAAATTCATATAAATAAAAGAGGTTACAAAATGGAAGAAGTAACAAACATTTCAAATTTTATTCACGACTTTATTGATGAAGATTTGGAAAACGGGGTTTATAACAAGGTCCAGACCCGTTTCCCACCTGAGCCAAACGGTTATCTTCACATTGGTCACGCAAAGGCAATCTGCATTAACTTTGCAACAAGCAAAAAATACAATGGCGAATGTAATCTTCGTCTTGATGACACAAACCCAATGAAAGAAGATACCGAATACATTGATGCAATTAAAGAGGATATTGAATGGCTTGGCTTCAAGTGGAACAAATGCCTTTTTGCATCAAGTTATTTCGATTACATCTATGAATGTGCCGTAAAACTTATCGAAAAAGGCTTGGCTTACGTTGACGACCTTTCCGCTGATGAAATCAGAGAATATCGCGGCACTCTCACTGAAGCAGGTAAAAACAGTCCTTACAGAGAAAGAAGCATTGAAGAAAACCTTGATTTGTTCAAGAGAATGACTGACGGCGAATTTCCTAACGGCGCAAGAGTTCTTCGTGCAAAGATTGATATGGCCGCTTCTAATATCAATATGCGTGACCCTGTAATTTACAGAATTGCTCACGTGCCACATCACCAGACAGGCGACAAATGGTGCGTATATCCGATGTATGACTTTGCTCATCCGTTGTCAGATGCTAAAGAGGGTGTTACACACTCACTTTGCTCACTTGAATTTGAGAACCACAGACCGCTTTACGACTGGTTTTTGAGAGCGCTTGATATTGAAATGCCGCCAAGACAGATTGAATTTGCCCGTCTTAATCTCAACTACTGCCTTACAAGCAAAAGAAAGTGTTTAGCGCTTGTTAACGAAGGCATTGTTGACGGTTGGAACGACCCGAGAATGGCAACTCTCAGCGGTATGAGAAGACGCGGTTATCCTGCTGCGGCAATCCGTAATTTCTGCGAAAAAATCGGCGTTTCAAAGGCTTATTCAGTAGTTGATTACGGTCTTTTGGAATCTTGTGTCCGTGACGAGCTTAATGCTAATGCAGGAAGAGCTATGGCGGTGCTTCGTCCGTTAAAGGTTGTAATTGACAACTACCCTGAAGACAAAACGGAAACTTTGGATGTTGAAATTCATCCTGACCATCCTGAAATGGGTACAAGAAAGGTTACTTTCGGCAAAACAATTTACGTTGAGCAGGAAGACTTTATGATTGAACCTGTTAAAAAGTATTTCAGACTTTTCCCGGGCAACGAAGTTCGCCTCAAGAGTGCATATTTTGTTAAATGTGTCGGCTATGACACAGATGAAAACGGCAACGTGACTTGTGTTCACTGTACTTATGACCCTGAAAGCCGAGGCGGTAACTCACCTGACGGCAGAAAGGTTAAGGGTACTCTTCATTGGGTAAGTGAGGCTGACTCATTCAAGGCTGAAGTCAGACTTTATGACAGACTTTTCAACAAGGAAAACCCATCTGACGAAACAGCAGGAGCATTTACTGAAAATCTTAATCCCGACTCTCTCATCATTCTCAACGATTGCTTGATTGAAGGCGGTCTCAAGGACGGACTTAAAGTTGGAGACACGTTCCAGTTTATGCGTCAGGGTTATTTCTGCGTAGATATTACATCAACTGAAGACAAGGTTGTGTTCAACAGAACTGTACAGCTCAACTCTTCTTGGGGGAAATAAATTATGAGTAAAACAAAAAAAATCAAGCAGAAAACTACCGGCTTTGATATCGTTTTCAGAGTAGTTACTGCGATTTCTGCAATTTCAATGTTCCCGCTTTTCTATTTCGGAAAACTTATCACCTTTGAAATTACACATTCCGAGATTTCGGACCTTCTTAACAATTTTAAGAATGAAGCAAATAAGTCACTTGAGATTACTTATGACTCAATCCGTCTCTCAACTATCGGCAAATTTATTGAAACCTTAAAAAGTTTTGTGAAAGACGGCGAAACCGCAAGTGTTGACATTTGGAGCAACGAGCTTTACAGACCTGTAATAGTTGCAGCCGTTCTCGTTGCAATTGCATTGGTTATTGCACTTGTTATTTTCTTTGTGGCGGTATTCTCAAACAAAACGAAACTCGTTGCAGGACTTGCAGGCGCAGGACTTCTTTTCAGCTTTGCATCTTACGGCTCATTCACTTGGTTCTTTGCCGACAAACTTATCAGCGGCGAAATTTCTCTCGCTCAGCTCTTCAACGTTGACGGCGTAATCATATCAACGATTATAAGCTACCTGGGTGACGTCACCATCTTCAGACTTGACGGAGCTTTCTATGCAGTGTTCTTCTTGATGTTGTTCATCTTAATCTGGTCTCTTTCGGTTATATTTGTTAACAACAGCGACGAAAAAGAAAAGGCAATGAAAGAAGCAACAAAAATGCATAAATAAACGCAAAGTGCAAAGCGCAAAGTTAAAGGCTATTGGGATTTCCCAATAGCCTTATTTTTATGCTTTTAACAAATTTGAATTTGTCGGGCTCTTTTAATTTTATATTTCGCTAAAATCGATGATGATTGTAGGGGACGATGCCCACATCGTCCCGCCCCAAAGTGTGCGGTTTATTTAATACGGGCGGATGTGGGCATCCGCCCCTACATTTGCAACCATATTGGTGTCGTAAACAATTCGACAAACTCCAATTTGTTTAACAAAAATAAACGGCGGGAGCAAGCCCCCGCCCTACTTTATAAAGCTTAGTTGTTTTCAAGATTTTTTTGTGACTGCATTTTGAGATATGCGTTGATAAATCCGTCAATGTCGCCGTCCATAACCGCGTTTATATTACCGTTTTCAAAGGACGTTCTGTGGTCCTTTGCAAGTGTATATGGCATAAAAACATAAGAACGAATCTGGCTTCCCCATGCGATTTCCTTGTGGTCACCCTTGATATCCTCAATTTTTGCAAGATGCTCACGTTCTTTAATCTCAATAAGTTTTGATTTGAGCATCGTCATTGCAACTTCACGGTTCTGGTGTTGGCTTCGTTCAACCTGACAAGAAACAACAATACCTGTCGGCTTGTGTGTAAGACGAACTGCAGATGATGTTTTGTTAACCTTCTGTCCACCTGCACCACTTGCACGATAAACTGCCATTTCAATATCATCAGGATTAATGTCAACATTTGTATCCTCGTCGATTTCCGGCATTACTTCAAGAGATGCAAAAGAGGTGTGACGTCTGCCCGATGCATCAAACGGCGAAACACGAACGAGGCGGTGAATACCTGCTTCGCTTTTCATAAAGCCGTAAGCATTTTCGCCCTCAATGAGAATTGATGCGGATTTAAGACCTGCTTCGTCACCGTCAAGATAGTCAAGGGTTGACACCTTATATCCGTGACGTTCACCCCAGCGGTTATACATTCTGAAAAGCATTTCAGCCCAGTCCTGAGCTTCTGTGCCACCTGCACCTGCGTGGAAGGTAAGAATTGCGTTCTTGGAGTCATATTCGCCTGTAAGAAGAGTTGCAAGAGTCTGACTGTCAAGCTCTTTTTCAAAGTTTTCAACGCTTTCCTTACATTCGTCAACAAGGCTTTCGTCCTCTTCCTCGTCGGCTAACTCAATCATTACAAGAGCATCCTCGAAATCTGCCTTGAGCTTTTCATAAGCCGCAACCTTGTTTTTAAGTCCGCTCGTTTTCTGCAAAACCTTCTGTGAATTCTGAATATCGTCCCAGAATCCCTCTTGAGCGGCTTGTTCCTCAAGAATTGCTATTTCCTTTTTCATTTTTTCAAGACCCAATGCCTCGGCAAGATTTTCTAATTCCTCGCTGTGAGAATTCAGTCTTAATTTCAATTCTTCATATTGAAGCATAATTTTACCTCGCTTAATGCCTAATTCTGAAATATTATTTATTATATGTCACTTGTCCTCAACAAAAACATAAAATGATATTAAGACAACCGTTTATGAAAAGCAAAAGTAAGCCTTGCTTTTTAGTCGCTTTTGTTTTAAACGGATTCTATATATTATTCTGCCGCGGACTCAGTTTCAGTTTCGCTTTGTGATTCAGCTTCAGTTGACGATTCACTTGCAACCACATCCTCCTGACCTGATAAATCAAGCGCCTGCGTTGCGGTTTCTGTTGATTCTGCCGTTGTAGCAACTTCAGGAGTCGATGTGTTCTGAATTGCTGAAATATAATAAACTCCGTCTTTTTCTCGAAGGGTTATTTTCAAATGCTTGTCAGGAATGGGAGCTTTCATTTCACCGTCTTCCCCTTGCTCCCAAGCATCACCTGCAAGGCAGGCAACAGTCAGCACAATAGAGTTTGGAAGTGTGGTTTTTCCTATAACGTCAGGAGTGTAAAGCGGTGTAACACCCGTAAGAGGCACTGTGTAACCACCCTTTGCCGAGTCATAAACGAAGTCCATTCCGTAGCCCTCAATCGTGGTGTGAGTCGGAGTCACTTCCGTGCCGAAAAGTTTCACAAATTCAGCCTCAACCTTATCTTTCGGAATAAGAATACCGTCAGCCGTTGCTTCATAGCTGTCAGGTGTAATATCACTTTTAAGAAGCGACCAGATTGAAATCTCAATAAGCTGACTCATATCAGCCTTCGTAATATCGTCAAAGGTGTCGGGGTCGATAAGCACAACGGGAGTAAGCAGTTTTTCATATTCATCATACTTCTTGCTTTTTTCAACGGCATCACCAATACCGTTAACCGCAAAGGACACGAGAGTTATTAAGCCGATTATGGCAAGTATTGTCACCATCGCGCCAATCGGGAATGCAAGTTTGTGAGTGCCTTTGTGCTTTTTGTTTGTAGCTTCTGTCATAATAATCACCTTACCTGACCGTTACCGTAAATTTTATATTTAAACGAATTTAACTGCGGAAGTCCCAAAGGACCTCTTGCGTGAAGTTTCTGTGTTGAAATTCCGATTTCTGCACCAAAGCCAAACTCACCACCGTCAGTAAAAGCGGTGCTGACGTTATGATAAACTGCGGCAGAGTCAACCTCATTCAAAAACTTTTCAGCAATCTGAAGATTTTCTGTCACAATGCTTTCACTGTGATTCGTTGAATATTTTCTTATATGCTCAATTGCTTCGTCAACCGAAGAAACAATTTTTACTGACATTTTGTAATCAAGATATTCCGTTGCCCAATCGTCCTCAGTTGCTTTTTCTATATCAGGACAGATTTCACAAGCAACCTCGTCACCGTAAAGAATTACGTTCTTTTCGTCAAGTTTTGCTTTAATTGCAACAAGCGCAAATTCGGCGATATTCTTATGAATAAGCAAACTTTCCGCAGTATTGCAAACTGAAATTCTTCTTGTTTTTGCATTGTTTACGATTTCAACAGCCTTATCAATATCGGCAAATTCGTCAACATAAACGTGACAATTACCTGCACCCGTTTCAATTACAGGCACGGTAGAATTTTCAACAACCGCGTTGATAAGTTTTGCGCTTCCGCGAGGAATTAACACATCTACATATTTATTCATTCGCATAAGCGCCGTTGCGCTGTCTCTTGAGGTGTCGCGGACAAGCTCAATCACGTCAGGGTTAAAGCCCTCGTTCTTAATTGCATTTCGCATTATATCCATAATTGCAGAATTTGAATTGAACGCCTCTTTACCGCCGCGAAGGATTGCCGCATTACCCGATTTGATGCTGAGTGCCGCCGCATCACTTGTAACGTTGGGACGAGCCTCATAAATAATTCCAATTACACCGAGAGGTGTGCTGACGCGTTGAATTTTCATCCCGTTTGGACGTTCTGTTTCCCAAAGCACTCTGCCCACAGGGTCAGGAAGCAAAATAACGTCCTCTATCCCCTGCGCCATAGCATAAACTCTGTCCTTATTCAACATAAGTCTGTCAAGGAGTGCCTCTGACATTCCGTTGTTTCTGCCGTTTTCAAGGTCAACCCCATTTGCTTCCACGATTTTATCGCAATTTTCACGAAGCGCGTCTGCAATAGCTTTTAAAATTCTGTTTTTATCCTCAGTTGATGCAACAGCCAACTTCACTGATGCATTTTTAACTCTTTTACCGATTTCTGTGAGCATATAATCACTTACCTTTAAAGAATGTGCCAACTTGCTTACCGTCAAGGGCTTTATAAATTTCAGTAGGATTTTCACCGTTCATAACAATGGTATCAATTCCTGCATCCATTGCAATTTCTGCCGCATGGAGTTTTGTCACCATTCCGCCCGTGCCGAGAGTTGAACCTCTGCCACCTGCGATTTTATATAAATCCTCGTCGATTTCAGTAACCAATGAAATGAGTTTTGCATCTTCATTTTCATTTGGATTTGAGTCATAAAGACCATCAATATCAGTAAGAATAATAAGCGCATCAGCATTTACAAGTTTTGCAACGATTGCAGAAAGAGAGTCGTTGTCGCCGTAAACAATTTCTTCAACTGCAACGCTGTCGTTTTCATTGATAATCGGAATTGCACCGAAATCAAACAATTTATTAAATGTATTTACAAGATTTTCTCTTCTTTCATCGTTGTCAACGTCACTTTTTGTAATCAGCAACTGACCGACGGTGTGGCCGTATTCACCGAAAAGTTTGTCATACATAAACATCAATTCACATTGACCGATTGTTGCCGCCGCCTGTTTACCTGCCGTATCAGCAGGTTTTTCTTTAAGTCCTAATTTGCCGACACCGACACCAATAGCGCCGCTTGTAACAAGCGCCACCTCAACACCTGAATTTACAATGTCAGAAAGCACCGAAACCAACTTGTGCATTCTTCTGATATTTGTCTTGCCTGTGTTGTATGTAAGGGTTGACGTACCAACCTTAACAACTATTCTTTTTACATCCTTTAAAACTGCCATAGTTATTCCTATCACCCTACAAAAAGTTTAATCATAATATTTTAACATATATTTTTCCATTTAACAACTGCAAATTATAATAAATATGCGTCTGTTTATTGAAAAACCGTCTTTATTGTGATAAAATACTTTTATATCTAAAAATTCAGGTGATACAAATGGATTATTATTTTTCAAAGAGAATTTCAGGGCTTGCACCGTCTGCAATCCGTGAAATTTTAAAGGCTACTCAGGACCCTGCTATCATTCCTTTTGCGGCAGGTAATCCCGATGCGGCGGCATTCCCTATTGAAGAAGTACAGAAACTTACTGCTGAAATTTTCGCAAACGAGCCTGTTACTGCTTTACAATACGGCGTTACCGAAGGTTACACTCCACTTCGCAACCGTTTAACAAAATTTATTAAGGACAAATACAATATCGGCAAGGATTTTGACAGTCTTATCATTTCATCAGGCGCTCAGCAGGTTATGGACCTTGCAACAAAGGCTCTTTGCGATTTGGGTGACACAATCATCTGTGAAAGGCCGTCGTTTATCGGGTCACTCAACTGTTTCCGTTCTTACGGCTGTAAATTAGCAGGTGTTGACGTTGAAGCTGACGGTATGAATATCGAACAGCTTGAAGAAGCAATTAAAAATGCGCACAACCCAAGATTTATTTATACTATTCCTAACTTCCAAAACCCATCAGGCGCTACAATGAGCCTTGAAAAAAGAAAGGCTGTTTATGCTCTTGCCAAAAAATACGGACTTCTCATTCTTGAGGACAACCCTTACGGTGATTTGAGAGTTTCAGGCGAAGACGTGCCGTCAATCAAAAGTATGGATGAGGACGGAATTGTTATTTATGCCGGTTCATTCTCTAAACTTTTAGCTCCAGGAATCCGCGTGGGATACATCTGCGCGCCTGCTCCGATTGTTGCAAAAATGACCGTGGGCAAGCAAGCGGCTGACGTTCACACACCCGTGTTCTCGCAAATGCTTGTTGATAAATGGATGGAGCAGTATGACGTTGATACTCATATTGAAAAAATCCGCAAGATTTACGGCAGAAAGCTCAATCTTATGTGTGATTTGATTGACGAAGAATTAGGCGATTTTGTTAAATACGTTCGTCCTGAGGGTGGACTTTTCGTATGGTGCGAATTGCCCGAAAGCGTTGATATGATTGAATTCGTTCAGGAATGTATTAAAGAAAAAGTTGCGGTTGTTCCCGGTTCAGCATTTATGATTAACGACGAAAAAACCAACTGCTTCAGAATGAACTTCTCTACTCCTTCTGACGAAAAAATCGTTGAGGGTATGAAAGCGCTCGGCAGAGTAAAGACTAAATTTGTAGGATAAGGATTAAAAATGGAAAAGAAAAACTACACACTGACTGATATTTCCACAATTAAAAAAGTTATGGGAGAAAACGGTGTCACCTTTTCAAAAGGGTTAGGACAAAACTTTCTTGTAAATCCAACCGTTTGTCCGCGAATGGCAGAAGCTGTCCGCGAAAGTACAGACGGTAAAATCGGTGTGCTTGAAATCGGCGCAGGTGTAGGTGTGCTTACTAAAGAACTGCTCGAAAGATGTGAAAAAGTTGTCTGCGTTGAGCTTGACACAAGGCTTTTTCCCGTTCTTGATGACACACTTTCAGGCTATGACAATCTGACGCTTATAAATGCAGATATTCTCAAGGTTGACCTTGAAAGCATTTTTAAAGAGCATTTTGAAGGTATGGAGGTTTTTGTTTGTGCAAACTTGCCTTATTACATTACCTCACCTGTCATAATGCGGCTTTTAGAAGAAAAACTTCCGTTTAAAAAAATTATCGTTATGGTGCAAAAAGAAGCTGGTGACCGTCTTTGTGCTAAGGTCGGCACAAGAGAAAGCGGCGCCGTAACCGTTGCCGTTAATTACTATGCCAAAGCCCGAAAACTTTTTGACGTGTCACGGGGCTCGTTTATGCCGAGTCCAAACGTTGACAGCTGTGTAATCGAGCTTGACCTGACACAAAAGGGCGATTACAACATTCTTGATGAAAAGTTGTTCTTTAAAATGATAAAATCCGCCTTTGCACAGAGAAGAAAAACAATTCTCAACTCCGTTTCAAGCGGTATGGGAATTGACAAAGAAAAGTTAGCACTTGCAATAGAGAATGCAGGGCTTATGCCTACTGCCCGTGCAGAAGCACTTACAATGGAAGAGCTAACTGAATTATCCAATAAAATTTATGAGGTAACAAAATGAACTATAAATATAAAACAAAAGGCACTTGCGCAAGAGAAATCTCATTTGAAATTGAAGACGGAATTGTAAAAAACGTCTCCTTTTACGGCGGTTGCAACGGCAATCTTAAAGGAATTTCAGCACTTGTTGAAGGCAAGAGTGCAGAAGAAATCATCCCGCTTATCAAAGGTTTAAAATGCGGATTTAAACCTACGTCTTGCCCCGACCAGTTAGCAATTGCTTTACAAGAGGCTCTTGATAATGAACAGAAATAACTTTAAAAAAGCCTCTGAAACTGCTGTTAAAATGCTTAAAAACTGTGGTTTTGAGGCATTTTTAATCGGCGGAAGTGTTCGTGATTATATAATGGAAATGCCAATCGGCGACATTGATATAACCACAAGCGCTACTCCTAACGAGACAAAAGAGGTTTTCAAGGATTTTCGTGTGATTGAAACGGGCATAAAGCACGGCACGGTTACCGTACTGATTGACAACGAGCCTATTGAAATCACCACATATCGAAGCGAGGGTACTTATTCCGATAATCGTCACCCTGACAGTGTCACTTTTTCTAAAAATCTGGGCGACGACGTAATTCGCCGTGATTTTACGATGAACGGAATCGCTTTTGATTTTGATAACGGTTTTGTTGACCTTGTGGGCGGAATTAAGGATATAGAAAACAGGACTATCCGCTGTATCGGTGATGCCGAAACCCGTTTCCGTGAAGATGCTTTACGTATTCTCCGTGCTTTGCGTTTTTCTGCGGTGTTAGGCTTTCAAATTGACGAAGAAACAAAAAAAGCCATACACAAATGTAAGGCTCTGCTTAATAACATTTCCGTTGAGAGAATACAGGTTGAGTTTTCAAAGCTTGTCTGCGGTAAAAATGCTTATTCCGTTTTGAAAGAATTTTCCGACGTTATCTGCGTTTTTATTCCTGAATTGGAGAAGTGCATCGGGTTTGAACAAATAAACCGTCATCATATTTATGACGTTTATACCCACTCTCTCAAAGCATTAGCGCAAAGCAAAAACGAATTGTGTGTCCGTCTCGCGTTGCTTCTTCACGATATCGGGAAGCCAATTGTTGCGCATTTTGATGAAAAAGGTGAGCAACATTATTATGGTCACCCAAAAGTGAGTGCCGAAATAACTGAAAACATTATGACAACACTTCGTTTTGATAACGATACAAAAAATAAGGTTGTAACACTTGTCAGAATGCACGATAGCCCCATTATGCTTGATGAAATTGACACTCCAAGCAAAAAAAGACTCAAGAGAATACTCTCACAAATCGGCAAGGATTTGACTTATGATTTAATTGAGATTAAACGGTGCGATAATTCTGCTCAAAACCCCCAATATTACCGTGGTGACGATTTTTACAAGGCAACCTATACTATGCTTAACGAAATTCTCAACACACAAGAATGTTTTGCAATTAAAGATTTAAAAATCAATGGCAACGACCTTATTGCCATTGGATTTAAGGGAAAAGATATCGGCAAAGCATTACAAAAATGTCTTGATGGGGTTATTGATGGGAAAGTTGAGAATGACAAAATCGAGTTGTTGAAATATATTGCAAATTAAAAAACAGGACAATAATTATTGTCCTGTTTTTGTTTGATAAATTGGAGTTTGTCGAACTAAATGCAAAGTGCAAAACGCAAAGCGCAAAATGTCGGAACTGCGTTGCGATTATAGATGTTACTAATTTAGTGTATTGTAGGGGCAGGTCTCCGTGCCTGCCCGAAAATTTACCGCAAACTTGCGGTCGGGCACAGAGACCC
>JAZQYK010000087.1:0-3316 GCA_045633505.1 Candidatus Fimenecus sp.
GGAGATGTCACGAAGTGACAGAGGGGTTATTCAATTAAACAACAAACCCCTCAGTCTCGCATACGCTCGACAGCTCCCCTTTCAGGGGAGCCGAGAACCGACCATATTGGTGTCATAAACATCCCGACAAATTCAAATTTGGAAAATTAAAACGGAGATTGAAAATTCAATCTCCGTTTTTTGTACTTGTAATCAAATTTTATGCGTCCTGCTTTTCTGCTATTTTTTCTCGTTTTTCTAAAAGCGCATTATGATAATCTTCCTTCGTTTTGCCCGTAAGTTTATAGAAAAAGAACGGAAAACCTGCAAGGAACATCATAATACCGTGCATAATTGTGTAGAAGAACAAGAGGGTAACCTTCGTGTCAAGGCTTTGAACAGGATTTGGGATTGCATCTGTTGGCTGAATATAACCGATAATTGAGCCGTCACCATAGAGAATAAGAGGAGCAACTGTACTTGCAATTGTACCGCTGATAAGTGTGCCGATACCGATAACAAATGGGAAAGATGCATCAAGTCGTTTACCTGTTTTAAGTTCGATTACCTCAAGTACATCTGCTTGGAACATTGAAGGAAGAAGGTTGGATGCACCAAACTGAAGACCGATAAGGAACAAGAAGATAATAAATACAATCTGTAAAATTCCGTTACCAGTTGTGAAGTAGAGATAACCAATACCGAATGCCGCACAGTTAGCACAGAGTGAATAGATACCACTTGCAATATAAAGCTGACGAGCATCGAATTTCTTGAGAAGGAAATTGATTACAAGCATACCAACTGCAGTACCGATACCAACAGGAAGAACAAATAAAATCTTCTTTGAAATATCACCGAGAACTGCCGCTGCAATAAATGCCTCCATATATGTTGCAATACCACGGAAACTCTTTAAAAATTCAGAGAAAATAATTGTCCAAGCATATTTATTCTTAATAATATCAACAAATCCTATAAGAGGGTTTTTCTTTTCAGCAGTATAAACTGTTCTTTCACGAACCATTTTCATACCGAGGAGTACTGTGATAATACCTACAACACTACAAAGTGCTGCTGAGATTATGTATTGAAGTCCCTCAACACTACGAATACTTGTGCCTGTAACTGAATTAATAAGTTCAGTGTTATCTTTACTCCAGATAAGACCGACAACAAGTACAATAACAACTGGTGCAGAGTTACCAACAGCAGATGAAATACTGCGGAATGAAAGTACTTGGTCACGTTCTTTAAGGTTTGGTGTCATAACATTGGCTACCATATTGATTGAGTTACCAAAGGTGCAGAATACACCCCAAAGAACTGCAATTGTAACGACGTATATGAAAAGAATAGTGCCTGAAAGTCCAGGTGGCGCCCAGAAAGAAAGCATCATAACAATTGCCATAGGAATTGCAACAAGCATTGCAATAGGTCTGAATTTGCCACCTTTTCCCATCTTTCTGCCGTCAATATACATAACGATAAAGAAATTGAGTACAAAAGGAATAATTCCGGTTAATAAATTGAAAAGTGCTGTTTGTTCTTCTGGCAAACGAAGAACATTAACAAGATATGCGTTGCGGTTACCGCCAACCATACCCGTCATAGTGGTGTAGAAAAACACACCCATTAAATAGAGTATGAACTCGGCTTTTCCCACGTGCTTTTGCTCGTTTTGGGTCTGAATGGTATTACTCATAAAATCCCCGCCTTATTTTAATCTTGCTTCAAGTCGATAGATTGGCATTCCCAAATCTACGAACTTTTGCTCATATTCCGTAACAATATTACCCTCAAAATCGCTGTTGTGCAAATCGAGAGAAATATCGGAAAGTACAAAACTGTTTTGTG
This sequence comes from Candidatus Fimenecus sp., assembly GCA_045633505.1. Taxonomy (GTDB): domain Bacteria; phylum Bacillota; class Clostridia; order Oscillospirales; family Acutalibacteraceae; genus Fimenecus. The sequence goes on from JAZQYK010000087.1 coordinate 1,837, forward strand.
AAAAACTTTCAAGTGAAAATTCGAAAAGGAGCTGACTGTCAGTTTTCTGTGCAATAAAACCATCGTCAACAAGTATTTTTTTATAAATATCCAAAAAGCCCTTGCTTGTAAGTCTGTGACTTGCGTGGCGTGACTTTGGATAAGGTGTGCTGAAATTAAGATAGATTTCACTTACAGTATTGTCCCTTATAAAAAGTGGAAGATATTCCGCTTTCATTTCAAGGAAACGGACATTACTGATATCGTTTTCTCTAATCAATTCACAAGCCTCAACCAATACTGTCTGAACACATTCGATTGCGATAATGTTTTTCTGGGGATTTCTTTTTGCATATTCGCAGATGAACTGTCCTTTACCACAACCGATTTCCATAACGATTGGAGCTTTTCTTCCAAAGATTTCCTCCAAATCGAAAAAGTCCTCGTGTTTCTCGTTCGTGCGGAAATCAAAGGAGGGGAGGGTATAAGGAATTCTCAAATCTGTACAGTTTTCACGTCTTAAAGTAAGATTTTTGATTTTGCGTGGTCTCATAAATACCTCTTTATATATGTATGAATAAAATTGATGTTGCAAGTAATAATTGTGCAAAGAAATAAGCATAAAGACTGATAGTTTTAACTGTTTTATTTCCCTTTGCACCGCCGATAAGACGAAGTCCCAAGGTAAAGTCAGAAACAAAGAAAGAAATTGCACCGACTAAGAGAATAACCAAGGCAATAAGTCCGTTTTCGGCTCCGCTTAAATAATATTTAACACCGAAAGCACAGCATTTAAGAAGCATTACAATTAAGAATATGCTATATAAATGTAAAGTTATTTTCATAAATTTGTTGGTGTATTTAAACTTGAAAACAGGTTCAAGTGCCATTGCAAATGCTATAAAAATAACAAAAAAAGCAATAATCTCAGGAATAGTGAAGAATTTGTAGTCAGGTGTAAGTGCCATTGTAGATTTCACAAAAGCCAATACATAGAAAATATGACCGATTAAAAATGCACTTGCACCGATATAAACCACGGACATTCGGGGATTGTTCGGCGGATGGGGAATATGCATAAACAAATCGCCGACCCAACCTAAAATAAGACCTATGAGCATAACATTGGCATAATAAGACTCGTTACCCGTAATTTCCATAGCAATAAAACCAATGGAAACAAAGGCAGAAGCCGCAATCATTTTGCAGGTGAGAGATTTCTTTGTAGGTTCAGGCCAATAAGCCTTGTCATAAAGCGGCACGAACACAAAAAACAGTATGTAACAAAGTGCCAATAAAATTTTTAATCCCATAAAACAACCTTTTTCTTTTTGTATCTCAGTATTGTATTCACAGTTAAACAAATTGGAGTTTGTCGGGCTCTTTTGTATGGTGATATCACCCTCTTGTCTCCCCTGAAAGGGGAGATGTCACGAAGTGACAGAGGGGTTATTCAATTAAACAACAAACCCCTCAGTCTCGCATACGCTCGACAGCTCCC
>JAZQYK010000088.1:0-1611 GCA_045633505.1 Candidatus Fimenecus sp.
TGTCGAGCGTATGCGAGACTGAGGGGTTTGTTGTTTAATTGAATAACCCCTCTGTCACTTCGTGACATCTCCCCTTTCAGGGGAGACAAGAGGGTGATATCACCATACAAAAGAGCCCGACAAACTCCAATTTGTCAAAATCTTTGTTATATTAAATATTGCGATATTCTGCACCAAACATTTCTACGTAAACGGGGGATAAGCGGTCGTTCAGAAGCTCACAAAAGTCAGGCGTTTTGACAACGTTTTTGAAATTCCGTGATTTAGGAATAAGCATAACCGATTTTACGGACAACAGGTCTGTTGTTATGAAAAAGTGACCGTTTAAAGCCTTGCAAACGTTGTTTACGTATTTTAGTCCGTCACCGAATTCAAAATTGTTTTTAAGGCAACCTGAATTTTGAACTTCAACAGCGACATAATTTCTTTTTTCTATGGTTTTGACGGTGATAAGTTCGCCTTTGCCATATAAAAACGCATTTGAAAAAAGGTTGAGAATGGCTTTCGTAATCGGTTTTGAATTGGCTTTTACGTGGGAAGTTTCATTGCCGCAATAAATATAGCTTGTGCAGGAGTCTCCGCAAATTACGTCGCAGGCAAGACTGAGATTTTCTGCAAGAGAAGAAATCGATACTGTCTCAAAAGGAAAATCCAAGGGCGCGCTGAATTCAAAATTTCTCAGGCTTCTGTAGTGGTTTTTGAGGGAGTCAAAGTCTGAATTTGCAAAAGACAGGTCAAATTTATTCTGCAAAAGCTCACGGTTATTCAGTTTTTCGTTTGATTCGGGATTAAAAACATTGTTCATACTATAAATTTTATACCCATTTTAGCAGAATATTCATTGATTTTTGAACAGATTGACAAAAAGTTCACAAAATACCAAAAAAATCAAAATAACTCTTGCATAATTGCTTGAAAAGATATAAAATAATAAATGCAATAATATGCATACTAATATTTGTAAATAATTTATTTGGAGGAATTCAAAATGTCAGTTAAAGTTGCAATTAACGGCTTTGGCCGTATCGGACGTCTTGCTTTCAGACAGATGTTCGGCGCAGAAGGCTACGACGTAGTAGCAATCAACGACCTTACAAAACCATCAATGCTTGCTCAGCTTCTCAAGTATGACACAGCACAGGGTGGCTACTGTGGTAAAATCGGTGAAAATCTTCACACAGTTGAAGCTGATGATGAAGCAGGCACAATCACAGTTGACGGCAAAACTCTTAAAATCTATGCTATGGCTAACGCTGCTGAACTCCCATGGGGCGAAATCGGTGTTGACGTAGTTCTCGAATGCACAGGCTTCTACTGCTCAAAGGCAAAGAGCCAGGCTCACATTGATGCCGGTGCTAAGAAAGTTGTTATTTCTGCTCCTGCAGGTAACGACCTCAAGACAATCGTATTCTCAGTTAACGAAGATACACTTACAGCTGACGACACAATCATTTCAGCTGCTTCTTGTACAACAAACTGCCTTGCTCCTATGGCAAAGGCTCTCAATGATTATGCTCCAATCCAGAGCGGTATTATGGCTACAATCCACGCTTACACAGGCGACCAGATGATTCTCGACGGTCCTCACAGAAAGGGCGATATGAGAAGAGC
>JAZQYK010000089.1:0-4905 GCA_045633505.1 Candidatus Fimenecus sp.
GGATTCAATGAATAAATTGTTAAAGGCGGTTAATCACACGTTGTTTCAAGCTACCGCAAGGCATTTGTGCATCATATGATAAATATTTTATATAATTTTGTTGTATATATGTATAGTTTTTTTGCAAAAAAAACATTATAATTAAAATCAGCTCATTACACATTCTCTTTGGTGAACGCAATATAAAAGTATGCTGCACAGAGGATGTAAAAACTGCAAAGGAGAAAAATATGAAACCTGTAAGTTTTTATCTTGTTACCGATACGCATTATCTGGATATCAAATTAGACCCGGGCGGAGAAGCTTTCGAAAAAAATATGGTAACCGAACAGTATTTTGTAAAGGAAAGCAGTGCAATTATAAGCTCAACCTTCGACAAAATTATTCAGGACACGCAAACCGATATTGTTATTATCCCCGGTGACCTTGTAAAAAACGGTGAAAAAGAAAGCCATAACGGCTTTATCAAAGAGCTTTACAGACTCAAAAACAGCGGTAAAAAGGTTTACGTTATAACAGCAGGTCACGATTACAACGACTCTGCCTATGTTTTGAAAGGCGACGGCCGTGTACCTGTAGAGGGTACGGATTACAACGATTTGTGCGAAATGTACCGTGATTTCGGTTACGGCGATGCAATCGCATTTGACGAGCCGACACATTCTTACATTGCACAAATTACTGACGGCATCAGAATGCTCGCCATTCATTGCGACAGCAAAGATCAGCCTAAAGGCACAATGGACGACAGACTTATGGGCTGGGCAAAAGAACAGCTCGATAAGGCTAAAGCAGACGGCTGCTGTGTTTTTGCAACCTGTCACTACCCGATTATTCCTTCCGTACCTGCTTTTGATCTGGTCGGAGATGCAAAAATAAAGGATTGGAAAAAGGTTGCTTCTTTCCTTGCCGACAACGGTGTTGAGCTTGTCTTGACAGGTCATATGCATATTCAGAGCATAAACGAGTTTTATTCGGAAAGCGGCAACAGGCTTATCGACATATGCACTGCCGCTCTTGTAGGCAGCCCTGCAAAGTACCGTAAAATCACTATTGATGAAACCTCTGCGCTTAAAGTCGAATCACTCGGCGTGCCTGATTTCGGTTGGGATTTGAAGGGACTTACACCGCAGGAATACTTTGATAATCATTTTGCTTCAGCCATAGTTGCAAGGGTCAGAGGAGCTTTAAGTGGCGGAAGCGGAATTGTAAAGCACCTGAAAGCATTCGGAAGAAAACGCTTTGACAAAATGACCGTCAGAGGTCTCAAGCGTTTGCTCCGGTTAAAGCGCGATAAAGAATTCGACAAGAAAAAGCTTTCGGATTTTGTCGGCGAAGTAGGTATAAGTATATTCTTAGGTGATTCCCCTTATGTAGAGGGCACGGCAGGATATAACCTTATTGCAGGCATACTTGACAGATTTTCATTTGTGCTTAAAAAGTTCGAGCCGAAGCTTAGCAAAAACGGCGAAAAAATCGACTTGAGAAGTATGCTTCTCAACACCATCGGAAACAACAAAGGCTTTTCGGATAACAATGCCGAATTCAAACTAAAATAAAACCGATACAGCGAATCAGCGTTGATATTAATTTGCACAAATAATATCATTATTATTTGGTTTATTGATATATAGTTTTTTATTTAATTATGTGATAGAATTATTCAAAATCAGATTCAGGAGATGATATGATGTTAAAAAGAAAAATAGCATCTGATGACACACTTTTGACTACAGACGGCAAATACATATCAAAGTTTGAGTATTTCTGCGTATTGCTTTCCCGTGCTGGCGGTATGTTCGGAACAACACTCACCGGCTCACTTGCAGCAGCATTCCTTCACGAACTCTATTACGGCCCTGTAGGTGTTGACTCTAACGGTGTTGCAGAAATTCTTGCCGTACAGACAACCATCACAACAATTTGCAGTATACTTATCGGTATTCTTGCAGGTGTACTTGTACAAAAATGGAAAACCGGTCTCGGCAGATACCGCCATTGGTATTTTATCAATCTTATTCCCACATTCCTTTTCACCGTAATGTATTTCTACGTTCCTGATGACTGGTCAATTCAGGAAATGAATATATTACGATTCAGCATCGCTTGCGGTCAGACTGTTTTTAATGCACTTAATAATCTGTCCTTTAACCTCGTTCAGGTTATTTCACCTAACCACAAGGAAAAAAAGACAGTTGCTACTATATGGCAGTTGTCTTATTATATCGGATACGGTTCAGCATATCTCGGCACATTCGTTTACGGATTATTCAGCGACGACAAGAACAAGATGTATATGACTCTTGCAATCGTTGCTGCTACAGTTACCGCGTTCGGCAACCTTATGTGCGGTATCTTCTGTAAGGAAAGAATTGAGATTCCCAAAAGGAAGAAGGTCAAGGTTACCAAAGCAGTATTCTCCCTCTTCAAATACAAAAACTATCGTGCATACCACGCTATTCAGTGGTCAAATGTTTTTGCAATGCTCGGTAAGATGTCAACTTACCTTGCCGCAATTACAGTAGGCTCATCAAAGAACCTTCTTCTTACCCTTCCCACAGCTATCGGTACGGTTGTAGGTAATCTCATCTGTACAAAGCTTTCCAAAAAGCACGAGCCTACAAAGCTTCTTAAATTCTGCGGTCCCTTCTCACTTTGTGCTGCAAGTATCCTTTTCGGAATATGCTTTATCGAAGCACAGTTCGGCATCAGATTCTTTGAAGGCTGGAACAGTATTATCTTCTACATATTCTACTTCATTTTCGGTATCGGTATCGGTCTTCAGGAGCTTTCAACATCACATTTCAACGTTGAGTTCTTTGACTACCTTGAGTGGGAAACAGGCGAAAGAATGGAAGCTATCCAGGGCATTGTTCCCGGTTGGATTTTAACAGGTCTCAACTATCTCAAGGAAATCGCTATCCCCTTCATGATTGCATGGGTAGGTTATGAAACATCTAACGTAGGCGATCTTGTTAAAACAATGCAGGCACAGCCTACATATCTTAAAACTTGCCTGTGGCTTCTTGCATTCCTTGTATTCGGTTATGCTCTTGCAAATATTCTCAAATCTCTCATTCTTAAGTTCTTCTATGACATCGAGGGCGAAAAGAAAGAGCAGATGTACCGTGAACTTGCAGAAATGCGTGCACAGCGTCACGAGGAAAACGAAGCCGATTAATAATTGCTTAAATCAAGGAACTGTGCTGTGAATTTTATACAGCAAAAATTTTCAATTCAAAATTCACGGCACTTCCCTGAAAAACATATTGTGATGCACTTTTTGCGTACAAACTAAGCAAACAGAATCGGGGGAAGTTAAATATGGTAAAAAAAATAATTCTTATTGTATTAGCATTAGCTGTCTTAAATCTTGTATCAGGAATAATTTATTTTGAAATTGAGCCTGAAAACACAAACATCAACTACTCACCCGCAGATTCGGGAAACACAACTGACACAACTATACGATTCAATTCTGAAGGCAAGTTCAAAATACTGCATATTGCTGACCCGCACCTTGCAAACGACAAGCATTTTGATTCATCAATATGGGTAATAGCTAATGCCTGCGATATTGAAAAGCCCGATTTAGTTGTGCTTACGGGTGACAATACAAAGCCTTATGAGGACCCGGCAGAAACCAAAAAGATTATAAACGCACTTATGAATATCTTTGAATCCCGCAACATTCCCGTTGCCGTAACCTTCGGTAATCACGACTCCGAAGCAGGTCCTATGACAAGAGCGGATATTATGGAATATTACAGCACTTTCTCCTGCGTAATAACAGGCGACAAGGCAAACGGATTCAAGAACTGCGCAACATTCAACGTTCCCGTACTTGCCTCTGACAGTGACGATGTCAAGTTCAACCTCTGGGTATTTGACTCAGGCGATTATGACGAGGACGAACCCAGACATTACGACCGAGTAAGAACGGAACAGATTGAGTGGTACAAGGAAACTGCCGCAAAGCTTAAAGAAGAAAACGGCGGCGAAACCGTTAACTCACTTGTTTTCCAGCACATAATAGTTCCTGAAATATATGATGTGCTTGAGAAATCCGATTCAAAGAAGCCTTTTTCAGTCAAACATATTTATAATGAAGATGAATATTATATGTTTGACGCTGAGCAGACAAACTACGGTATGCTCAACGAAAAGCCCTGCCCGGGATATTATAATGACGGACAGTTTGATGCCTTGGTTGAAAACGGCGACGTACTTGCAATGTTCACAGGTCACGACCACACCAATGCATTCGGTGTAAGAAATCAGAACATTGATATTTACACTTCACCTATGACACGTTACAAGGGCTTGGCATATACCACCCAGTACGGTTACCGTGTGATTGAAATTGATGAAAATGATACTTCATCTTACTCTACAAGAGTTGAACGTCTTTACGACGTATTTGACCGCGACTATGCAAAGGCACAGAAGGAAAGCGGAGACAAGTACTCAAAGAAAATTTCCTATGAGCTTGCAGTCAAGGGCAAAAAACAAAAATTGTTTGGTGAATTTTATCAGTCAGCAGTTGAATTAATCACCAAAAGAACCGTTGTATATCCGAATTATAAATAAAATAACAACACCGCAGTTGGTACAATGTATCAACTGCGGTATCTTTTCTGGCGGAGAGTTAGGGATTCGAACCCTAGGTGAGTTTCCCCACACAGCATTTCGAGTGCTGCACCTTCGACCTCTCGGACAACTCTCCTTATGGAGCTACTAGTCGGACTCGAACCGACGACCTGCGCATTACGAATGCGCTGCTCTACCAACTGAGCCATAGTAGCACGTACCCAAGTATTATAATGTATATGGAGCAATTTTTCAAGTGTTTTTTGCAATTTATTTTAACAAACAAGGACAGCCTGTGCGGCTGTCCTTAAAAAT
>JAZQYK010000090.1:0-26792 GCA_045633505.1 Candidatus Fimenecus sp.
GCACACTTTGGACGGTCGCTTCATGAAGCGACCCTACTTTTGTATGGTGAGTGTAGGGCGGGGGCTTGCTCCCGCCGAAATAGGTAACAGCTTCACTTTGGACGGCGGGAGCAAGCCCCCGCCCTACACATATTTCGTCGAGAAATAAGTAACAGCAAAACCTACGGGTCGTCGAGACGCCGACCCCTACAATGCACTAATTGCGTTGTTCTGTAGGGTCGGGTCTCTGTGCCCGACCGCAAGTTTGCGGTAAATTTTCGGGCAGATACGGAGACCTGCCCCTACAATACACTAAATTAGTAACATCTATAATCGCAACGCAGTTCCGACATTTTGCGCTTTGCGTTTTGCACTTTGCATTCTGTTCGACAAACTCAAATTTATTAGACAAAATTTTGTTACGATAAATTTTTAAAAGCAGTCCTTTTTTGAGGACTGTTTTTCTTTTGCCTTTATTGAAAACCGTTATTTGCTGTGATATTATACTTTCATACAGAACAAATGTTCGGTATAGAAAGGAGGCAGAAATGACGTTGTATGAGTTAGGCGAACAATATCTCAATCAAGCGGACAAGCTCCACTCACTTGTCGCTGATTATTCTGCCCAGCTTAAAAATTTGGACGGAATAAGACTTTATGAAATGAACAGTCAAATCACAACCCTGCGTGAAATGGAACGCGATTCACGTATAATCGGTAAGCAACTGACTGAATATTACTCAAAAAAAGATAGCCGAAAGGCTTATCACAAGCATCAAATCAATTGACAAAATAAGATAAGAGGGTATAATTATAAACAGAGGTGTGATTATGAAGAAAATTTTAAGTATAACACTTGCAATTTTAATGCTGACTGTTTGTTTTATTCCCTCTTATGCGGCTAACAGCACGTTAAGTGTTTCTGCGGATAAAACCTCGGCGGATGTTGGGGACACAATAACTGTGACTGTCAGCATTTCAGCAAATTCAGGGCTTGGCGGTCTTGACTTCAATTTGAATTATGATACTAACTGTTTTCAGTATGTCAGCAGTTCATCAAGTGCGCTTTTTGAAATGCCTTTGATAAACGACACTACTTCAGGTAAGGTTAGATTTTCAGGTGTATCAAGCAATGTTGTGAATTCATCAGGCGGACTTCTCACTGCAAAATTTAAAATATTGAAGACGGGCGGAAATTTAAGCGTTACGGTTATTGAGGCTTGTGACGGTAATAATAACCCTGTTAACAATGTCAGCGGTTCAAGTCTTACAATCAAATGCGCTCACGGTAAGGCTCAATGGACGGTTACAAAAAAGGCAACGTGTACTCAAAAAGGTGTTGAAACACGTACTTGCTCTTGTGGAGATGTGTCAACTCGTGAAATTCCAATGACGGAGCATACCGTTGGTACATATAAAACTATTAAGGATGCTTCTTGTACCGAAAAGGGTGAACAACTTGCTACTTGTTCAGTATGTAACAAGGAATATAAAAAAGAAATCCCAGTTAAAAGTCATAATTTCGGTGAATGGAAAATAACAAAGGATGCTACCGAAACTGAAAACGGTTCAAAGGAAAGACTTTGTAAGGATTGCGGCAAGAAAGAAACCGCTAAAATTGCAATGCTGGGTACCGTTGATGCAGGTGCAGATGCAGTAACGGACTCTGCTGCGGAAACTGCAACAGTCACGGAGACAGAAACGGAAAGCACAACGGGACAGCAGCAAAACGAAACACCAAAACAAAAGAAGACAATTTCACTTGCGAGTGCATTGTTGCTTTGCTTTTTAATGCTCATTATTGGCGGCGGTTGCGGTGCAGGAATAATGATAATCGTTTCAAAGCAAAAGAAAGAAGAAAAATAATGAATAACAAAAACTCTCTTTGTATCTGCAAAGAGAGTTTTTTGTTAAATTTCTATATGCAACAAATCATTGCGTGACTTTTTCATTTTATTATGTAATAATGTAATTGAAAAGGAGGCGAGGTTGAGGTTGTTGGTTTTTACATCGACAACGTTCCTGCAGAAGAATGGCTTGAAACGGCAATTACAGAGCAGGATGAAAACGGCTATTATGAATTATTTCCGTCAAAATAAAAAAGCACTTGACACTACCGCTTTAATGTGCTAAACTAATTAACAATCAGTAAGTAAGAGGTAATTTTTTATGAAAAATTCCGTTTTCGCAGCTGAATACTTTTACTTTAGCTTTTTCTTTAATAAGAAAAGGTTACGTTTCACTGCGGAAAAATAAAATTTGCTGAGATTATAGTAATTTTATTCCTACAGTGAAACAACGCTGTAGGAATTTTTTTGTTTGATTATTTTCCCGTTTTACAATCTTGCCGTGAATTTTCAGTAAATCCGATGTAAATTATTTCGGCGGACTGTCTGACGAAAAAACAATTCAAATAAGTTTTCAAAAAAGGAGTAAGAAAAAATGGTTGTAATTCTTAAAAACGAGGTTGACCCTAAAAAAGTCGAAAATTTAACGAAATGGTTACACGAACAAAATCTTGTAATTAACGAGGTAATCGGTCACTATCAGACGATTTTAGGTCTTATCGGTGATACAAGCCGTGTGGATATTGACCTTATCAAGAGTCTTGACATTGTTGACGACGTAAGACGTATTTCAGAGCCTTACAAATGCGCAAACAGAAAATTTCATCCTGACGACACGGTAATTGACGTTGAAGGTTATGAAATCGGCGGAGGTAATTTTCAGTTTTTTGCAGGTCCCTGCTCAATTGAAAGCAGAGAACAGATTATAAGCATCGCAAAAGACGTTAAAGCGGCAGGTGCTAATTTCCTTCGAGGCGGTGCTTTCAAACCCAGAACGTCACCTTATGCTTTCCAAGGTATGCGCGGTGAAGGTCTTGAATTGATGCTTGAAGCTAAAAAAGAAACGGGAATGCCAATCGTAACTGAAATTATGGACGCTTCTCATATTCCGCTTTTTGAGAACGTTGACGTTATTCAGGTCGGTGCACGTAATATGCAGAATTTTGAACTTTTAAAAGAGCTTGGACATCTTGATAAGCCGATTTTCTTAAAGCGCGGTCTTTCAAGCACCTTCCAAGAACTTTTAATGAGTGCTGAATACATTATGGCAGGCGGTAACGAGAACGTTATCCTTTGTGAACGCGGTATCCGTACCTTTGAAACTGCAACCCGTAACACTCTCGACTTGTCAGCAGTTCCAATGCTCAAGGAAAAATCACACCTGCCTGTTGTTATCGACCCGTCTCACGCATCGGGTATTGCAAGATTTGTTAAGCCAATGTCATTGGCTGCCGCGGCTTGCGGTGCAGACGGACTTATGATTGAGGTGCACAACGAGCCGTCAAAGGCGCTTTGTGACGGACCTCAGGCACTTACTCCTCCACAGTTTGCAGACGTGGTAAGTGCAGTAAACAAAGTATTAGAAGCAGTGAAATAAAATGAAAATCGGAATTATCGGGTTAGGACTTATGGGCGGCTCTTTGGCTAAGGCTTTAAAGAGTGAAAAGGAAAATACGGTATTCGGTGTGGATATGGACGAAACCGTTAATCGTGCCGCAAAAGAATGCAAGGCTGTTGACGAAATTTTGTCAGAGGATTGCATAGGAGAATGTGATTTAATAATCGTAGCTCTTTATCCTGAAACTGCCGTTGAATATATAAGGAAGAATGCATCGAGCTTTAAAAAAGGCGCGATAGTTATGGATATAAGCGGTGTTAAGCGCTTCGTTTGTGATGCGCTTTATGAAACCGCCAAAGAAAACGGCTTCGTTTTTCTTGGTGCACACCCAATGGCAGGACTTCACCTTTCGGGCTTTGAACATTCTACTGCTAAAATTTTCAACAATTCATCAATGATTCTTACTCCCTATGATGACACGCCGTCGAAATGTATTGAAATAATTAAAGAGCTTTTTCTGAAAATCGGATTTACAAATATTCAAATGTCAACTCCCGATGAACACGACAAAATCATAGCTTTTACTTCCCAACTTGCACACGTGGTTTCAAACGCTTACGTCAAAAGTCCCAACGCGCTTATTCACAAAGGCTTTTCAGCGGGCAGTTATAAGGATTTGACCCGTGTTGCATATCTTAATGAAAATATGTGGAGTGAATTATTTCTTGAAAATCGCGATAATCTTATAAATGAAATTGACTCCATAGTGAATAATTTGGTACAATATAAAGAAGCGTTGGAAAACAATGACCGTGGAAAACTTGAAAAACTTCTTTATGAGGGTAAAATTTTAAAACAACAGATTGACGGGTGAAACAATGAAAATTGTTAAGGTAACGGCTTCAAAAGAATATAACGTGCATATCGGTTCAGGCTTTCTTGATACGGTAGGTGAAAAAATCAAGGATATCAAAAAACCTTGCCGTGTTGTGCTTGTGTCAGACGACACCGTGTTCTCGCTCTATGGCGAACGAGTGAAGAAAAGTCTTGAAAAAGCAGAATACAAGGTTTGCAAATTTGTTTTTTCGCACGGTGAAGAGGCAAAATCCCTTGAGAATTTCGGTAAAATTCAGGAATTCTGTGCAGAGAACAGTATTACGAGAACTGACCTTTTTATAGCTCTTGGCGGCGGTGTTACAGGTGACCTTACAGGCTTTGCGGCATCTTGCTATCTTCGTGGTGTGGATTTCGTGCAGATTCCCACAACTGTGCTTTCAATGGTTGACTCGTCAGTGGGCGGAAAAACGGCAATAAATCTTAATGCAGGAAAAAATCTTTGCGGTGCGTTTTATCAGCCGATTGCAGTTTTTGCAGACTGTGAAACCTTAAAAACCTTACCAGACGAAACTTTTAACGAGGGCTGTGCCGAAATCATTAAATACGGTATGATTTTGGACGGTGAATTTCTTACGTTTTTACAGAATAACGACGTAAGAAGCAATATTGAATACGTAATACAGCGTTGCGTTGAAATAAAAAGAGACGTGGTTGACCGTGATGAATTTGAAAACGGAGAAAGAAAGCTCCTGAATTTCGGTCACACAATAGGTCACGCTATTGAAAAATGCAGTAATCTTAAAATTTCTCACGGAAATGCGGTTGCAATAGGTATGGTAATCGCAACAAAAGGCGCGTTTGTATTGGGCTTGACCGACAAAGACTATGCCGAGTTGCTTTTGCCGATACTTGAAAAAAACGGTTTACCGACAAATTGCGATTTTACCGCAGACGAGCTTTACAAAGTTTCCCTAACGGATAAAAAGAGAAGCAGTGATATGATTTCACTTATTATCCCCGAAAAATACGGGCTTTGTAAAATTCAGAAAATTACCGTTGAACAGCTTAAAGATTTTATAGAAGCAGGATTGAATTAAATGGAAATGAGATGTACTCCGTCACGGCTTTCGGGACGAATAAATGCAATTTCATCAAAATCAGAAGCTCACAGAGTATTGATTTGCTCTGCACTTGCCGATAAGCCGACGAAAATTAACTGCAACGTGCTTTCAAAGGATATTACGGCAACGCTTGACTGTCTTAGAAGTATGGGCGCTGATATTATTGTGGGTAACGGTGAGATTATCGTTACCCCACAACCGTTTAATGAGAAAGCAACCCTTAACTGTATCGAAAGTGGTTCAACCCTGAGATTTTTGTTGCCCTTGGTGTCGGCTTTGGGAATGGATGCCACCTTTAAAGGCGAGGGCAGATTGCCACAGCGACCGATTTCGCCATTGAAAGAAGAAATGGAGAAAAAAGGCGTAACGTTTCATACCGACAGTGAGTTTCCGCTACGTTTAACAGGCAGATTACAAGCAGGTGAATATGAAATTGCGGGGAATATCAGCTCACAGTTTATTACCGGTTTGCTTTTTGCTCTTCCTTTGCTTGACGGAGAAAGCAAAATTAAGATTATTGAGCCGATTGAGTCAAAATCATATTTGAATATAACCCTTTCCGTGCTTCAAAAATTCGGAATTGAAATTGAAGAAATAGAAAATACATATATAATTAAAGGCAATCAGCAATATATTTCTCCTGAAGAAATAACGGTGGACGGCGACTGGTCAAACAGCGCGTTTTTCCTTTGCGCAGGAGCTTTGTCAAAGGACGGTATTACGGTTTCGGGACTTAACGTGAATTCTCCGCAGGGGGATAAGAAAATACTTGAAGTTTTACGTCGTATGGGTGCGGATATTACCATTGACGGCGACGAAATAACCGTAAAAAAGAAAAGACTTTTCGGCACGATAGTTGACGCCCGTGACGTGCCTGATTTAGTGCCGATTATTTCCGTGCTCGGCGCTTGCTGTGAAAAGGGTACCACGCATATTATCAACGGAAGCAGATTAAGACTAAAAGAAAGTGACAGAATACAATCTACCTTTAATATGCTTGACAGAGTCGGCGCGGCAGTCAGCGAAACCGACGACGGACTCGTGATTTGGAGCGATAACGAAATGGTCGGCAAGGTGATTGAAGGCTATAATGACCACAGAATCGTAATGTCATCGGCAATTTTAAGCTGTGAATGTACGTTGCCCGTTGATATTACTGATTACAAAGCGGTTGAAAAATCATATCCTCATTTCTTTGAAGATTTTAACAGCTTAGGAGGGAATGCAAATGTCATCAATGACGGGGAATAAAATAAAAATATCAGTTTTCGGTCAATCTCATTCAAAGGGAATTGGCGTTGTAATCGACGGACTTCCCGCAGGTAAAAAAATTGATATGGACAAGGTGACGGCATTTATGGAGCGCCGTGCTCCCGGTAAAAACTCTCTTTCTACACAAAGAAAAGAAAGTGATAAGCCTGAAATTCTGTCGGGACTCGTAAACGGTATGACTTGCGGAGCTCCGCTTTGTATGGTGATTTATAACGAAAATTACAATTCAGCGGATTACAGCAATATAATGGACACTCCAAGACCGTCTCACGCGGATTATTCTGCAAACGTAAAATATAACGGCTTTAACGACGTTTCGGGCGGCGGCCATTTTTCAGGCCGTCTTACTGCGCCTCTTTGCTTTGCAGGTGCGGTGTGTATGCAGTTTTTAGAAGATATGGAAATTGAAATTCAGGCGCATATTCAGAAAATAAAGAACGTGTATGACGATAAAATCGATTTGGTAAATATCGGTAAATGGAATACAAAAGAAAAAGAATTTCCCGTAATTAACGATGAAAAAGGCAAAATGATGATTGCGGAAATTGAAAAAGCAAAAGAAAACGGCGATTCTGTCGGCGGTGTAATCGAATGTGCCGTAACAGGAGTCAAGGCTGGTTTCGGCGACCCTATGTTTGACGGTGTTGAAAATCAACTTGCCAAGAATATTTTCGGTATTCCTGCGGTTAAGGGCGTTGAATTCGGCAACGGCTTTGAGGCAACTGACCTTTATGGCAGTGAAAACAACGATGATTTCTGTATAACAGACGGTGAAATCAAAACTGCGACAAACAATTCAGGGGGAATAAACGGCGGAATTACAAACGGTATGCCGATTGTTTTCTGTACTGCAATCAAACCTACACCGTCAATTTTTAAAGAACAGAACAGCGTAAGTCTTGCAAACAAAACGGAAGAAAAGTTGCAGATTAAGGGCAGACACGACCCTTGCATAGTTCAACGTGCAGTTCCCGTTGTTGAAGCAGTAACGGCAATAACATTATTGGATATTATTATATAAGGTGATATTATGGAAGACCTTTCAGTAATCCGTGAAAAAATAAATAATATTGACAATCAAATCATTGAACTTTGGAAAGAGCGTATGGCAACTGCCCTTTCCGTTGCACAGTATAAAAAAGAAAACAATCTTCCCGTGCTTGATGCAAAAAGAGAAAGAGAGCTTCTTGAACGTATAAGCAATATGGCGGGTGAGGATTTAGAGGTTTATTCCCGTGTGCTTTATGACACGATTATGACTGTTTCAAAGTCTTATCAGCATCGATATCTCAACGGGGATAGTGAATTGAGCAAAAAGATTAAAACGGCGGTTGAGGATACACAAAAAATGTTTCCGCAAAAAGCAATAGTTGCGTGTCAGGGCGTTGAGGGCGCTTATTCAGGTCTTGCCTGTGAAAAGCTGTTTAAATATCCGACCGTTTCATATTTTAAAAGCTGGTATGACGTTGTGAATGCAGTCGAAAAAGGACTTTGCAAATACGGTGTTCTTCCTATTGAAAACAGTACGGCAGGCAGTGTTAACGGCGTTTACGATTTGATGGCAGAGCATAATTTCTATATTGTGAAAAGCTATCGTCTTAAAATCAATCATTGTCTTTTAGGCAACAAGGGCGCAACTCTTGACGGCGTTAAAGAAATCTATTCTCACGAACAAGCAATCAATCAATGCAGTGAATTTTTAAGAAATCACGGTAATATTAAAGTCAACGTTTGCGAAAATACTGCGGTTGCCGCAAAAATGGTTATGGAAAGCGGCCGCACGGACGTGGCTGCAATATCATCAGAGAATTGCCGTGATTTGTACGGTATGTCGCTGATTTCCGACGACGTACAGAATAAAGATAATAACTACACTCGTTTTATTTGCATTTCAAAGGATTTAGAAATCTATCCGGGTGCAGATAAAACAAGTTTCGTGTTAACCTTGCCGCATCAGCCGGGTTCACTTTATCATACGCTTGCAAGATTTTATGCCTTGGGTATAAACGTGAATAAAATCGAAAGCCGTCCTATGCAAAATAAGGATTTTGAGTTTATGTTCTATTTTGATATGTCCGTTTCTGTTTATGACGATGCTTTCTATGAAATTCTTGAACAGTTAAAGGATGAGTGTGAATACTTCCATTATTTAGGAAGTTATCAGGAGGTTGTCTGATGTACGGACTTTTAGGTGAACGTTTACCTCACAGCTTTTCACCGCAAATACACAACGCCTTGGGCAATAAGGAATACAGCCTTTTTGAAATTGCATCTGATAATCTTGAAAAATTTATGACGGAGCATAATTTCAAAGGTATCAACGTAACAATTCCTTATAAAAAGGCAGTAATTCCATATCTTGATGAAATATCTCCTGAAGCAGAAAAAATCGGCGCGGTAAATACAATCGTTGTCCGTGACGGTAAACTCTGCGGATACAATACGGATTATTTCGGCTTTAAGTATATGGTTGAAAAGTCAGGGATAACTATACAGAATAAAAAAGCTCTTGTTTTAGGCTCGGGTGGAGCTTCATTAACTGTACAGGCTGTGCTTCGTGATATGGGAGCTGGTGAAGTTGTTGTAATTTCACGAAATGGTGACGATAACTACGTCAATATGTATATGAAGCATACGGACGCAGAAATTATCGTTAACACAACTCCCGTGGGAATGTACCCCGACAATCTTAATACTCTCGTTGACCTTGACAGATTTGAAAAACTTTCAGGAGTGCTTGACGTGGTGTATAATCCGCTGAAAACAAGACTGATTTTAGATGCGGAGCAGAGAAATATTCCATCATCAGCAGGACTTTCAATGTTGGTGGCACAGGCTAAAAAAGCACATGAAATATTTTTTGATACAACTTTGGATAATGAAATATGTGAACAAATTGAGCGCTCACTTACGTTACAAATGTGCAATATTGTGCTTATCGGTATGGCGGGTTGCGGCAAATCCACAATAGGCAAAAAACTTTCCGAGCTTTTAAGGAAGGAACCGGTTGATACTGACGAGATGATTGTAAACACCGAAAAAATGTCCATTCCACAGATTTTTGAAGATAAGGGCGAGGACTATTTCCGTTGGTGTGAAAACGTTGCCGTTAATATTGCGGGAAAAGAAAAAAGTCAGATAATTGCAACGGGCGGAGGCGTAATAACCCGACCCGAAAACTATAATTCATTAAAACAAAACGGAATTATCGTGTTTATAAACAGAGATGCAGATTTGCTGTCAGCCGACGGCAGACCGCTTTCTCAAAAGCACGGTGTAAAAGCGCTTTATGAAAAAAGAATGCCGCTTTACCGCCGATTTGCAGATGTTGAAATTGACGGTAACGGCACGGTTGATGAAGTAGCCAACAGAATTGTAAAGGAGATAGTGACTTTATGAAAATTCTTGTAATAAACGGACCGAATATCAATATGCTCGGTATTCGTGAGCCTGAGATTTATGGCGGACAGAATTATGAAACTTTGCTTTGTGATATTGAAAACTGGGCAAACGAGCTTGATTGTGAGGTTGAGTGCTTTCAGTCAAATCACGAGGGTGATATAGTTGATGAAATTCAACAGGCTTATGGCAGATTTGACGGAATCGTTATAAACCCTGCTGCATATACCCACACAAGCGTGGCGATTTTAGATGCGCTTAAATCCGTTGCAATACCGACGGTTGAGGTGCATATTTCTGACGTGACCAAGCGTGAGTCTTTCCGTCAGATTTCTTACGCAGGTATGGCTTGTGAGGAGCATATAATCGGCAAAGGTCTTGAGGGATATAAATCAGCGATGGAATATCTTTGCAAAAAATATAAATAGTAAATACAAACGGCGGTTTCATCCGCCTTTTTGTTTGTGCAAATTTGCGGTCGGCGAATTGTGTAAACACAACTGAAAAATATTTCATTCCGTATTGCTATTGTTATTTATTACCTTTTATGATAAAATGATAAGGATACATACTTTAAAGGAGTTTTTTCAATGGGTATTTTCAATAAAATTGTAGGAAAGGCTTTTGCTATTGGTGAAAGACTTATCAGCGGCGTTTCTCAGGAAGAGGCTCAACAAGCGCTTGGCGACGTTGTAATTACTGAAGGTATGCCTGAGGTTTTGCGCAGTGTTGCGGCAGAAACGGCAGTTCTTCTTAAAAATAACGGAGTGTTGCCTTTTAAGGCAGAAAACAAGGTTTCCGTTTTTGGACGCGGTCAGATTGACTGGTTTTTTACGGGCTATGGCTCAGGCGGTGACGTGAAAAAGCCTTATGGCGTTAATCTTATTGACGGTCTTAAAAGCTGTGACAAAATCAACGTAAACGAGGAATTGGCAAATATTTACTCAAAATGGGTTAAAGAAAATCCCATTGACCACGGCTTCTGGGGACATTGGCCTCGATATTATCCTGATATGGAGCTTACAAACGAGGTTGTAAAAAAGGCTTCTGAAAACAGCGATAACGCAATTTTCATTATTGGCCGTTCATCAGGTGAAGACCGTGAAAACGCGCTTGAAAAGGGCAGTTTTTATCTTACTGATGACGAAAGAAAAAGCCTTGATTTGATTACGGAATATTTTGACAGCGTAACCGTGCTTCTCAATATCGGCAGTATTATCGATATGGAATGGATTGAAGACTATGAAAACAAAATCGGTGCTGTTATGATTGTTTGGCAGGGCGGTATGGAAAGCGGTAACGCGATTGCAGACTTGCTTTGTGGAAACGTTACACCAAGCGGTAAGCTCCCTGATACAATAGCAGAAGAATATGACGATTATCCGTCTTCAAAGAATTTCGGACACAAAGAGTTTAATGAATATGAAGAAGATATTTACGTAGGCTATCGTTGGTTTGAAACCTTCAAGAGAAACGACGTTATCTATCCGTTCGGCTTTGGCTTGTCTTATACTGATTTTGAAATTAAATTTAAAAAAGCAAAACAGACTAAAAAGAATGTGACCGTTGAATGCTCAGTTAAGAATGTGGGCAAGGAGTTCAGCGGTAAAGAGGTTGTTCAGGTTTATGTTCAAAAGCCTATCGGGAATTTGGGCAATCCTGCACGTGAGCTTGTCGGCTTTGCAAAAACCGACGTTCTGGCACCCGGCAAAAGTGAAAAACTTGAAATTGTAATTCCAAACTCATCGTTCTGTTCTTATGATGATAACGGTCAAAGCGGATACGCTTATTGCTACGTAATGGAAAAGGGTGAATATTCACTCTATCTCGGCAACGACGTTCGAAGTGCAGAAAAGGTGTGGAGTTATTATCAGGAAGAAACGGTTGTATGCGAAGAATTAAAGCAGGTGTCCGCACCTAAGGAGTCTTTTGACAGATACGTAAACACTCAAAAGGGCTTGAAGAAAGAAAAAGTGCAGTGTGCTGAATACAATCTTCGCCACCTTATTATTGAAAAACTTCCTCAGCCTGTAATTACAACGGGTGACAAGGGCTATAAACTTAAAGACGTCAAAGACGGTAAAATCACGATGGAAACCTTTGTGGCTCAGCTTGACCTTGATGAGCTTGAAGCAATTTCACGCGGTGCTTATAAAATGGACTCTCCTTTGGGCACTCGTGGTAATGCTGGTGCTTTGGGCGGTGTTACACAAAGTCTTCGTGACAAGGGTGTTCCTGCGGTAATCACAACTGACGGCCCATCGGGTATCAGACTTTTGGCTTATTGCTCACTTATTCCAATCGGCACTGCCTTTGCATCTTCATTTAACACGGAACTGGTGAAAAGTACTTATGCACTCATAAGTCGTGAAATGAAAGAAAAGGGTAGCCATATTCTTTTGGCACCGGGTATGAATATTCACAGAAGTCCTCTTTGCGGCAGAAATTTTGAATATTATTCAGAAGACCCGTTCCTTACAGGCGTAATGGGTGCGGCGGCTGTTGAGGGTATTCAAAGCTGTGGCGGTGCGGCTTGTCCAAAGCATTTTGCTTGTAACAATCAGGAATTTAACAGAACTCACAACGATTCAAGAGTGTCGGAAAGAGCGCTCCGTGAAATCTATCTCAAGGGCTTTGAGATTTGCGTTAAAACTGCGAAACCAAAGACAATAATGACATCTTATAATAAGATTAACGGTGTTTGGGGTCATTATAACTATGAGCTTTGCCAGAGAGTTCTTCGTGACGAATGGGGCTTCGAGGGTATGGTTATGACTGACTGGTGGATGCGTTCGTCAGAGTGTCCTGAATTCCCAAGTCTTCACGACCAGGCTTATCGTGTTCGTTCTTCCGTTGATGTGCTTATGCCGGGCGGAAAACGTACGGGCAAAGAAAAGCCCGACGGAACACTGCTTAAAACTTTTGGTAAAACAGACGGTATTACGTCAGGTGAAATGCAGAGAACGGCAATGCGCGTGTTAAATCTTTGCCTTAACTATATTGAATAATTTAAAAAGGAACTGTATTTTTTACAGTTCCTTTTGCTTTGCTGTTTTTCAGCAATATTTTTTTGTAATTTCTTTCATCTCGTCCATTTTCTTTTCCATATCGGCAACCAATGCAAATTGTGTACGGGCACGGACTAAATTGTGGTCGGAATAATCAGTATTGAAATAAACGTCTCCGTTGAGATAATCCATAAGAAAACGAATTCCGCATTCATAAGTCATTATCTTTGCGCCGAAGGGCAACAACTCTTTTTCAAGGTCGGTGAGTGCGTTTTTTGCACTGCTGAGATAACCCTTAACGTAAGCCTCGTAAAGTTCTAAACTTAAAGAAACCTTTGAAACGTCTTTTTCATCCTCTGCCGCCGTGTTTGCACCGAAACGGATGCTGTCGCCAAAGTCATAAAGAGAAAGTCCCGGCATAACGGTATCAAGGTCAATGATGCAGATACCTTTGTTGTTTGCTTCGTCAAAAAGGATGTTGTTCAGCTTTGTGTCATTGTGTGTAACACGAAGCGGCAACTTGTCTTCTGCAATTAAATCCACAAGAATATGAGTGTCCATTTCTCTTGCCAATGCAAATTCAACTTCGTCCTTTACGTTGTCTAATCTGCCTGATTTATTCTCGTCAACGGCTTTTTTGAAATCTGCAAAACGGGAAACCGTGTTATGAAAATTAGGAATTGTTTCAACGAGAGTACTGCTGTCGTAATCAGCCAGAAGGTTCTGAAATTCTCCGAAAGCAACACCTGCGTTGTAAAAATCGTTTGAATTTTCGATTGTGTTGCAAGTGTAAACCTTGTCAATGAATTCATAAACACGCCAACAATTGTTGTCCTCGTCAAGATAAAAATATTTACCGTCGTTTGCAGGAAGAAAGGTGAGTGTGCAACGGTCTGACCAAGGAGTGTTCATAGCTTCGTTCTTTTTGCGGATATGCTTCGTAACACCAACGATGTTGTTCATAAGTCCGTCAGGATTTTTGAAAATTTCCGTACTGATTTTTTGAAGCACGTATTTTTTGTTTTCACCGTTTTCATTAAAGGTTAAAATAAAAGTGCTGTTAATATGACCGTTTGTGTTTCTTTTATAGTCAATAAATTCTCCGTTCAAAGAGAATTTTTCACAGATTTTTTCAAGGTTAAATGGATTAGACATCTTCACACCTCATACTTTAATTGATAAGAAATCATATGTTTTAATTATATATTGAAGTTTCATATTAGTCAATGATTAAAATTGTACAATAAATTATGCTGTAATTGTGCAAAATCCCCCTTTACAGAAAGGTAAAATTAGGGTAAAATATATTAAATATGATAATAGCTTATTGCATTATCACGGAGGTGTTTTAATTATGGAACCTAAATACAAAAGAGTACTTCTCAAAGTCAGCGGTGAAGTGTTGGCAGGTGAGAATAAGCACGGCTTCGATTTTAATACTGTAAACAGTGTTTGTTCTGCAATCAAAGAGATGGCAGATTTAGGCACTGAAGTGGCTATTGTTGTCGGCGGCGGCAATTTCTGGAGAGGTCGCTCAAGCGGTGATATGGACAGAACAAGAGCAGACCACATCGGTATGCTTGCAACCGTTATGAACTCATTGGCACTTGCCGATTCACTTGAACAGCTTGGCGTTATCGTTCGTGTTCAAACGGCTATTGAAATGAATAAAATCGCTGAACCATATATCAGCCACAGGGCAAAACGCCATCTTGAAAAAGGCAGAGTTGTAATTTTCGGTTGCGGAACAGGCAACCCGTTCTTCTCAACTGATACTGCGGCGGCTCTTCGCGCGGCTGAAATTGATGCTGACATCATTTTCAAAGCAACAAACGTTGACGGCGTTTATGACAAAGACCCTAACCGTTTCCAAGATGCAATCAAATATGACGTTATTACTCATCAGGACATTCTCAGCAAGGGTCTTGCAGTTATGGACAGTACTGCCGCTTCTCTTTGCAGAGATAACGATATTCCGCTTCTTGTTTTCAATCTTCAGCAGCCTGAAAATATGGTTAAGGCAGTTATGGGTGAAAACGTTGGTACGGTTGTAGTTTCTGAAAAATAAACGTTGAAATAAAGGAGAAAATTTATGAATACAGTATTCGATACAATGAAAGAAAAAATGACTAAAACAGTTGGCGCTCTTGAAAAAGAGTATGCAGGTATGCGTGCAGGCAGAGCAAGTGCCGCAATACTTGATAAGGTTGTAGTTGACTATTACGGTGTACCAACACCTGTTCAGCAGATGGCTGCAATTTCAGTCAGCGAAGGCAGAATTCTTGTTATTCAACCTTGGGACGTTAGCACAATCAATCCGATTTCAAAGGCAATTCAGGCTTCTGACATCGGCATCAATCCAATGAATGATGGCAAGGTTATCCGTCTTACTTTCCCACCTCTTACTGAGGAAAGAAGAAAGGCTCTTTGCAAAGATGTAAGTCGTATTGCAGAAGATTCAAAGGTTGCAATCCGTTCAATCCGTCGTGACGCAATGGATAAAATCAAGAATATGAAAAAGAACAGCGAAATTACTGAAGATGACCAGAAGAATGCTGAAACAAAAATCCAGAAAATTACTGACGATTTTATTAAAGAAATCGATGCAGTAGCAGATAAAAAAGAAAAAGAAATTATGGAGATATAAGCAATTTTCGGGGTGAATGGTCTATTCGGATGAGAATGGATAATTCTGCCCCGATTTGCATATTTTAAGATTATGAGTGATAAAAAAATTCCTGAGTTTTCAGTTTTGCCAAAGCATATTGGCATTATAATGGACGGTAATGGAAGATGGGCGAAGCAAAGAAATCTTCCACGATATAAAGGACATATTGAAGGTGCCAGGGTGTTTCGTAAAATCGGCGAGTTTGCGGCTGATGTTGGTGTTAAGTGTATGACCTTCTATGCTTTTTCTACTGAAAACTGGAAGCGTCCACAAGAAGAAGTTGACGCAATAATGCAGTTGTTCCGTGAATATTTGGTTGAGGCTGAAGACAGAAAGGCTGAAAACGAAGAAAAGGGTATCAGTCTTCGTTTTATCGGTGACAGAAAAGGTATGCCTTCCGATATTCTCGCATTGATGGAACACACGGAAAAGGAAAGCAGTGACAAAAACAACGTAATTTTAAATATTGCAGTGAATTACGGCGGACGTCACGAAATAACCGAGGGTGTAAAGGCAATTGCAGAGAAAGTTGCAAATAGAGAAATCAACCCTGACGATATCACTGAGGATATGATTTCAGAGTCACTTTATACAAAGGATATTCCTGACCCTGACCTTATTATCAGACCAAGCGGTGAGTACAGAACGTCAAATTTCCTCACTTGGCAGTCAGCTTATGCAGAGCTTTATTTCACAGACGTGCTTTGGCCTGATTTTACAGAGGACGATTTAATAGAGGCGCTTCGTGAATTTGAAAAAAGAAATCGCAGATTCGGCGGAGTATAGGTGAAAAATATGGCAAAAAGAATAATTTCAGGTCTTTTGTTGACTGCTTTTGCAATCCTTATGATTGCATTGCGTGATACGATTTTGCTGCCACTTGTTTTAGCGGCATTTTCTTGTATCGCAACAATTGAACTTAACAATGCAACAAAACTTCAGAACAAACCCGTTATGGTGATTAGCATAATAGTTTCTGCACTTGTACCATTTTATTATGAATATGGTGCTGAGCTTAGTGGATTACCATTTAACCTTGACGCAAAATACTTGATTTGTCTTTATATTCTTGCGCTCTTTATTTTTATGCTGTTTGAATATGAAAAGACAAAGTTTGCACATATTGCAACGGTTATTATCTCGTCTTTGGCGGTACCTTTTGCAATTACAAGGTTTATGTATTTCCGTGATATTGATGAGATGTTCCCAAATGCAGATTATACGGAAGCACATGGCATTTTCTTTATTTTGTTTGCAGCCTTTGGCGCTTGGATGACTGACGTTTTCGCATTTTTCGCAGGTTCATTTTTGGGAAAACATAAACTTTGTCCTAAAATCAGTCCGAAAAAGACAGTTGAAGGTGCAATCGGTGGCATTTCAGGGTGTGTTTTAGCATCTCTTATTCTTTATGCTGTATTTGTAAACTTCGTGTTTGAAGCAGAAAGTGCTAATTATGTAGCAGTTGCATTGATGTCAGCATTCCTGTCAATTATCAGTATGTGTGGTGATTTGACTGCATCTGTAATCAAGCGCAATTTTGATATTAAAGATTTTGGCAAGTTAATCCCAGGTCATGGTGGAGTGCTTGACCGTTTTGATAGCATAATATTTGTGCTTGTTGCACTTTATGCAGTTATCAATATTTTTGGAGTTGTTATCTGATGACAAGTGTTACTAAAAATTTAAGTATATTGGGCTCAACTGGGTCAATTGGTACTCAGAGTCTTGAAACAGCAAGAAAGTGCGGTTACTCAGTTTCCGCGCTTTCGGCATATTCAAATGTAGATTTAATTGAAGAACAAATCAGAGAATTCAAGCCGAAAGTGGCTGCTCTTGTTGATGAAAAAGCAGCGGAAGACTTAAAAATTCGTGTTGCTGACACAAACACAAAAATTCTTTCTGGTATTGAGGGAGTTTGTGAATGTGCGGCAGAAAAGGATGCGGACACAGTAATCAATTCCGTTGTTGGTATGGCAGGATTAAAACCCACACTTACAGCCATTGAATGTAACAAAAAAATTGCTCTTGCAAATAAAGAAACTCTCGTTGCGGGCGGACTTTTAGTTACCACGAATGCAAAGGCAAAGGGCGTTGACATTTTGCCTGTTGATTCAGAACATTCTGCAATTTTTCAATGCTTACAAGGTCAGCCTAAAAATAGAGCACTTAAAAGAATTATTTTGACAGCAAGTGGCGGACCTTTCTTTGGTAAGACAAAGGATGAACTTAAGAGTGTTACAGTTGCAGATGCACTTAAGCACCCAAACTGGAGTATGGGACAAAAAATAACCATTGACTCTGCTACAATGATGAATAAGGGACTTGAACTTATTGAGGCGGTGTGGCTTTTCGACGTTCATCCTTCAAAAATTGAGATTGTTGTGCACCGTGAGAGTATAATTCATTCCGCAGTTGAATATATGGATAACGCAGTTATTGCACAACTGGGACTTCCCGATATGAAAATCCCGATTCAATATGCTCTTACTTACCCTGAACGAATTGAGTCCTTAACGGGTGAACTTGATTTGACAGAATTAGGCACGCTGACTTTTTATAAGCCTGATTACGATACGTTCAGATGTATGAATATCTGCCGTGAGGCAATCGCGCGAGGCGGACTTTATCCTGCCTTTGCAAATTCTGCTAATGAACAGGCAAACTTAATGTTCCGTCAGGGTAAAATTGGATTTTTGGAAATTGCGGAATTAGTTGAACGTGTAATGAATGATGCACCAAAAGTTGACTCATATACGGTTGATGACGTTTATAACGCAGATATCGAAGCACGAAATTTAGTAATTAACTACGCAGGAAAGCAGTGATTTTTTGGAACTCTGGACTAAAATCTGGCCATATTTAGTAGCAATATTATTCTTTGGACTCTTAATTTCAATTCACGAATTAGGACATTTCAGCTTTGCAAAACTTTTCAAGGTAAAGGTGAATGAATTCGCGCTTGGAATGGGTCCCGCAATCTTCAAAAAGAAAAAGGGTGAGACTCTTTACGCACTCCGACTTTTGCCAATCGGCGGATATGTGAGTATGGAGGGCGAGGACGAAGAAAGTCAGGACGAAAATGCCTTTAATCGCAAAAAGGTCTGGCAAAAATTCCTGATTGTTGCTGCCGGTGCTATAATGAACCTGATTTTAGGTGTTGTGATTGTGGCTACAATTCTTTCAATGGACAGTCTTATCGGCACAACGACAATCCACAGCTTCCACGAAAATGCAATAAGTGAGCAAACAGGCCTTAAAGCCGGTGACGAGATTTTAGAAATCGACGGTCACAGACTTTTTTCCGATATGGACGTTTCCTTCCTTATGAGCCGAAGCGATGACGGTGTTTTTGATATGGTTGTCCGTCGTGACGGTGAAAAGATTGAACTTAAAGATGTTACCTTTAAGACTACAAAAGAGGGTGAATACACATATATTGAATATGATTTCATTATTCAGGGTGAAAAACCAACAGTGTGGAATGTTGTTACAACCTCTTTCAAGCAAACAGTTTCAATTGCAAGACTTGTGTGGTTAAGTCTTTTTGACTTGGTAACAGGACAATATGGATTGACAGATTTATCTGGACCTGTTGGCACAGTTAATGTTATAGCAGATGCTGCAGCAGGTGCAGTATCAAGCAAAGAGGGCTTGATTACTGCGCTCACAATGATGGCGTTCGTGTCCGTGAATATCGGCGTGTTCAATCTTTTACCGCTTCCTGCCCTTGACGGCGGCCGTCTTTTCTTCCTTTTGATTGAGGGGATAAGAAGAAAGCCTCTTAACCCTAAATACGAAGGCTACGTTCACGGCGCGGGACTTGTGCTGTTGCTTTTGTTGATGGTTGTTGTAACCTTTAATGATATTTTAACTTTAATCAGGAATTAAGGTGTTGTTATGATAGAACGCAGAAAAAGCCGTGTTGTAACGGCAGGTAATATTAAAATCGGCGGAGATAATCCAATTTCAGTACAATCAATGCTTAACGCCCCTGCTGAAGATGCAGAGGCAAACGTTAGACAAACGGTTGCTTTAGAAAACGCAGGGTGTCAGATTGTCCGTCTTACTGTTCCCAACAAAGAGGCGGTAAAGACTCTTTATGCAGTAAAAGAAGCAGTTTCAATCCCTGTTGTTGCAGATATTCATTTTGATTATCGCTGTGCCCTTGAAAGTGTAGCGGCAGGTGTTGATAAGGTCAGAATAAATCCAGGTAATATCGGTGATGACGATAAGGTGAAAGCTGTTGTTGATGCTTGTCGTCTTCATAATGTGCCAATCCGCATCGGTGTGAATTCAGGCTCACTCGAAAAGAATTTATTGGCAAAATACGGTTCACCAACACCTGAGGCTATGGCTGAAAGCGCAATGTATCATATTGGACTTCTTGAAAAATTTGATTTTAATGATATTGTTGTATCTATCAAATCTTCAGATGTACAGAAAATGGTTAAGGCATATCGTCTTGTTGCGGATATGTGTGATTATCCTTTGCATTTAGGTGTTACTGAGGCGGGGACTCACAATATGGCTCTTGTGAAATCCAGTATCGGTATCGGTTCACTTCTTTTGGACGGAATAGGGGATACAATCCGTGTATCAATGACTGATGACCCTGTAACTGAAATTAAAGCAGGCTTTGATATTTTGAAATGTGCAGGAATAAAGACTGACTGCGCTCAGATTGTTTCTTGTCCAACTTGTGGCAGAACAAAAATTGACCTTATCGGTCTTGCAGAAAAGATTGAAAAAGCACTTGCGAATTACAACAAGCCGATTAAAGTGGCTGTTATGGGCTGTGTCGTTAACGGACCGGGTGAAGCAAAAGAAGCTGATATCGGTGTTGCTGGTGGCGATGGTTGCGGTGTAATTTTTAAAAATGGTGAAGTACTTAAAAAAGTGGCAGAAGAGAACATAGTAGAAGAACTTTTAAAAGAGATAGAAAGAATATAATGGTGGATTATGGCAACCTTTAAAGAGATGTTTGGCGAGTTTTTTGATTGCGAACAATATATGGATGTGGCTGTGGCTGACATTACAAACTTTATTGTTTCACACGACAAAAATTCGGCTGAAATTACAATAGAACCTTATAAAAAAATAGATTATGAAAAAATCGAGGCTCTTGAGAGTAAACTTTCAAGAGCTTTGAATGTGGATATAAGAATTTTATGTAACAATATTCGTGAGGGATTTCATAAGGGCTATATGCCAATGGTGATTAAACTTTTGCGTGAAAGAGTAACCATGGCAAATGGCTATTTTGGTGATGCTGAAATCGAACTTGAGGGTAAAGAATTAAAAATAAACTTAAAACGTGGTGGCAGAGAAATTCTTGTTTCAGTTGGTTGTGACAAAGAAATTGAAAAAATTATTCGTGCTGTTTTCGGCTTTGAGTGTAACGTCACGCTTTATCAAGGGGATTTCAACCCTGAAGTTGCTGTGGATTTAATGCAACAAAAAGCGGATGAGGAGTCACGCAGAAATCAGGCTGAAGCTATCGTTAAAGAAAGAAAACTTGATGAGAACGATTATAGCCCTGAAGTTTATTATACCCCTGACGACAGCGACGCACCTCCCGAAAAAGATGGAATGGATGCCTTCGGCGACAACTTTGCGGACTTTGCAAATGACGAAAGTAATGCGGATTTTGCTCAGCTTATAAAATTTGACACACTCAAGCCAATTTACGGCAGTGTAATCCGTCTTTCACAATTGCAACAGCTTTGTGATGTCAATATCGAAAGCGGTGCGGTTATTGTTTGGGGTGACGTTTTCGGACTTGACGTGAGAACGACAAAGGACGGCAAAAATCACATTATCACCTTTAATATTACCGACGAAACTTATTCTTATGGCGTAAAAATCTTTGAAAAGGCAAACAAAACCGAGTCTTTTCTGGGTGCTATGAAGGATGGCGTTACCGTTGTTGTACGTGGCAGAATGACCTTTGACAAATTCTCTGGCGAAACCGTTATCAACGCAACTGCGGTTAATACAATTTCCAAGAAAACGAAGCAAGACAATGCTGAAAAGAAACGCGTTGAATTGCATTTACATACAAATATGTCTGCAATGGACGGAATGACCAGCGCGGACAAACTTGTTAAACGGGCGCTTGATTGGGGACACCCTGCAATTGCAATTACCGACCACGGCGTAGCGCAAGGTTATCCTGATGCTATGAAAGTGGGTGAGGGTAAGGACATCAAACTGATTTACGGTGTTGAGGGATATCTTATTGATGACTTGGGCAACCCTGATGTTGACTACAAATCACTTCCAAGATATCACATTATTATTCTTGTGCAGAATGCAGTGGGTCTTAAAAACCTTTACAAACTTATTTCACTTTCAAACGTTAAGTATTTTTATAAAAAACCTCTTATGCCTCGTTCTGAAATTATCAAGCACAGAGAGGGTCTTATTATCGGTTCGGCTTGTGAAGCAGGCGAGCTTTATCGAGCTATTGTTTTCAATGAACCTGAAGAGAAAATTAAAAATATCGCAGAATTCTATGACTATCTTGAAATTCAGCCAAATGGAAACAATCAGTTTATGATTAGAAGTGAGCGTGAAGAATACGCTCACATCAAAACGGTTGAGGATTTAGAAAATATAAACCGCAAGATTATTGCCCTTGCCGAC
This sequence comes from Candidatus Fimenecus sp., assembly GCA_045633505.1. GTDB lineage: Bacteria > Bacillota > Clostridia > Oscillospirales > Acutalibacteraceae > Fimenecus. The sequence goes on from JAZQYK010000090.1 coordinate 22,335, forward strand.
AGTATGGGAAAACTTGTCTGTGCAACGGGTGACGTGCATTTCCTTGACCCAAAGGACGCACAATTCCGTGCGATTTTAATGGCAGGGCAAGGCTTTAAGGATGCTGATGAACAAGCACCTCTTTATTTCAAAACAACAGAAGAAATGCTTGAAGAATTCGCATATCTTGGTGAAGAAACAGCTTATGAAGTTGTTGTTGAAAACACCAATAAAATTGCGGATATGATTGAGCAGGTTCGTCCTATTCCAAAGGGTACATATCAGCCATCAATTCCGGGTGCTGAGGATGAACTTCGTCAGATTTGTTGGGATAAAGCAAAGGATTGGTATGGCGACCCTGTACCTGAATATGTTGCAGACAGACTTTCCCGTGAGCTTGACTCGATTATTGCCAACGGATTTGCCGTGCTTTATATTATTGCACAAAAACTTGTGTGGGATTCTGAAGCACATGGCTATCACGTTGGTTCTCGTGGCTCTGTTGGCTCATCTTTCGTAGCCACTATGGCAGGTATTTCAGAGGTTAACCCATTAGCACCACACTATCGTTGTGCAAAGTGCAGACATAGTGAGTTCTTCTTGCATGGTGAATATGGTTCAGGATTTGATATGCCACCAAAGAATTGCCCACATTGTGATGTGCCAATGGTTCGTGACGGACACGAAATTCCATTTGAAACTTTCTTGGGCTTCCACGGTGATAAAGCTCCCGATATTGACCTTAACTTCTCAGGTGATTATCAGGGTTGTGCTCATAGATATACAGAAGAGTTATTCGGTCGTGACCACGTGTTTAAGGCGGGTACAATCGCAACTGTTGCTGACAAAACTGCTTATGGTTTTGTTAAAAAATATCTTGAAGAACGACATAAAACCGTTACTCGTGCTGAAGAAGACAGACTCACTCGTGGTTGTACTGGTATTAAGCGCACAACAGGTCAGCATCCTGGTGGAATGGTTGTTGTGCCTAACGAATTTGACGTTTATGATTTCACGGCAGTTCAATTCCCTGCTGACGACACAACATCCGATATGGAAACAACTCACTTCGACTTCCATTTCTTGCACGATACGATTTTAAAACTTGATATTCTCGGACATGATGTGCCCACACTCTATAAGCACCTTGAAGATATGACGGGTATTCCCGTTATGGACGTTGACGTGTGTGACCCGAAAATTGTCAGCCTTACAACAAGCCCTGAGGCTTTGGGTGTTACAGCAGAGGATATCGGTTGGAAAACAGGTACACTTTCAATCCCTGAAATGGGAACGTCATTCGTTTGTCAGATGCTTCTTGAGTCTCAGCCGAAAACCTTTTCTGACTTGTTACAGATTTCGGGTCTTTCTCACGGTACTGACGTTTGGCTTGGTAATGCGCAGGAGCTTATTAAAAACGGTACTTGTACAATTTCCGATGTTATCGGTACTCGTGACAGTATTATGACTTATCTTATGCACAAGGGACTTGATTCGGGTCTTGCCTTCAATATTATGGAAAAAACCCGTAAAGGTATGGTCGCAAAATTCGGTTTCCCTGAGGGTGCAGAGGAAGAAATGAGAAAGTGCAACGTGCCTGAATGGTATATGGACTCCTGTAAAAAGATTAAATATATGTTCCCTAAGGCTCACGCAGCGGCTTATGTTATTGCGGCTCTACGCCTTGGTTGGTACAAGATTTATAAGCCTACGGAATATTATACAGCCTATCTTACTGTTCGTGGCGGTGATTTGGATGCAGTAACTGTGCTTCAGGGTCACGATGCAGTAAGAAAACGTCTTGCAGATTTGCGCGGTAATCCCAATGAACGCAAGGTGCTGACGGCAAAAGAAAAAGACCAGTTTACAGCGCTTCAGGTCGTTAATGAAATGATGGCTCGCGGCGTTGAATTGTTGCCTGTGGATATTTATAAATCCCGTGCAACAGAATATTATATTGAAGACGGAAAAATCAGAATGCCATTCTCTGCCCTTTCTGGCGTCGGCGGAAATGCCGCAAGAGGACTTGCAGAAGGACAGAATGACGGCAACGGTGATTTCATTTCCGTTGACGATTATCAGTCAAGAACAGGCGCTTCAAGTGCGGTGATTACTGCACTCAAAGAAGTTGGTGCTTTAGAGGGCTTACCTGAAACTGCACAAATGTCTTTCTTCGGTTTTTGATAAAGTTGTGCAATATATTACTTGACGGATACACTTTATTGTGTTAACATATTAGCACACTAAAGTGAAAAACAAAAAGCAAAGGTACATAAATATGAAAAATTACTCAAAAATTACTCCTGAAGGCACAAAAGACTATCTTGAACTTGAGTCAAGGGCAATCCGCTGTGCTGAAAAAAGATTATCCTCACTTTATAAATCAAAGGGCTATCAAAAGGTAATGACCCCCACAATCGAGTTTTTCGATGTTTTCAATCGTGAAAGCTCAGGTTACAGTCCTGAAAATTTATACAGTTTAACTGATTCTTACGGCAGACTTTTAGTGCTTCGACCCGACTCAACGCTTCCGATTGCCCGTCTTGCATCAACAAGACTTCAGAATGCAGTTTTACCACTCCGAATTTATTATAACCAGAATGTGTTTCTCCGTCAGAAAAATCTGACAGGACGAAGTGACGAATCCACTCAAAGCGGTATTGAGCTTATGGGCGTTGGTGGAATAAGAGCAGATTTAGAGGTAATCGCAACTGCTGTTGAGGCAATTGAATGTTGCACGTCTGCTGATTTTAAACTGGAAATCGGTCACGCAGGATTTTTCAAGGACCTTTGCAGTAAATTGAACGTTGATGACGACACAATCGGCGCAATTTATGATTGTGTTGAAAGCCGAAACTTTGTGTCTCTTAATAAAATTCTCGACAAAATCGGGGAAAACAGAATTACGGAATGCATCAAGAATCTTCCACGCTATTTTGGCGGACTTGATATAATTGAAAAAGCAAAACAAATTGACCTTAACGATGATGGTATAAAGAGTCTTGATTATCTTAATGAGTTATACGTTCAGCTTGAGAAAATGGGACTGTCAGACAAGATTATCATTGATTTGAGCCTTGTTAACCGTACAAATTATTATACAGGTATTATATTTAAAGGTTACCTTGAAGGTAGTGGCATATCTGTCGTTTCAGGCGGTCGCTACGACTTGCTTGCAGGTGAATTTGGCGCTGATATGGCCGCTACGGGCTTCGGTATTGAAACGGGAGCATTGGCATCCGTTATGATTTCAAGAAACGAGGTTGAAGAAGACGTAATGCCACAGATTATCGTCTGGGGTGCAGATGATTACGTTACGAATGCGTTGCAATATTCAAAAACCTTGAGAAGCAAAGAAATTTTCTGCGAGATGTCAGATTTTAATACCGCAGAAGAAACAATTGAATATGCAAAGCAAAAAGGAATAAAAACAGTTTGCATCATTGATGAAAACGGAATGAACGAGGTGCAGTTATGAGCTTGAGAATTGCCCTTACTAAAGGAAGACTTGAAAAACAAACGGTTGAGCTTTTTGAGAAAATGGGGCTTGACTGTAATGAACTTATAAACAAAGGCAGACGCCTGATTTTAAAGGTTAATGACTATGAGGTTGTCCTTGCAAAAGCGGCTGACGTTATAACTTACGTTGAGCACGGTGTCTGTGATATCGGTATTGTGGGCAGGGACACCATCGTTGAAAACGGCAAAAGTTTTTATGAGATGATGGACTTGAATCTCGGCAAATGCGATTTTGCTCTTGCAACTAAAAAAGGCACTGATTTCTTTGACGGCTTTAACACAAAGCGTATTGCATCAAAATATCCAAACGTTACGAAGGCGTATTTTGAAGGCAGGGGAATGGACGTTAAGATTATAAAGATTGAAGGCTCTGTTGAATTAGCGCCGCTTTTAAACCTTGCAGACGGAATTGTGGATATTGTCGAAACAGGCACAACGCTTAAAGAAAACGGACTTGAGGTTGTTGAAAAGATTATGCCGATTTCTGCAAGAGTTATTGTTAATATGGCAAGTATGAAACTTCGCCGTGACGAAATTGACGAATTTCTTGAAAAGTTAGGAAAAGTTATTCCAAAGGATTGATGAATATGATAAATACAGTTGTTGCAAACGGAAAAAATGAAGAAATTTTAATAGCACAGCTTAAAGAAAGAATCGGTGAGGTTGACAAAAAAGTAACTCTTGCCGTGACAGATATTATTGAAAACGTAAAGTTGAACGGTGACAAGGCAGTTCTTGAATATACGGTTAAATTTGACGGAAAAGCACCTGAGACTACTGAAATTTCAAAGGAAGAAATTGACAAGGCAATTGAAAAATGTGACCCGTTTTTTATAAAGTCATTGGAAGATGCTGCCGAAAACATCCGTGATTTCCACGCAAGACAATTGGGACAAAGTTGGCTTACGACAAAGGAAAACGGAGTTATAATGGGTCAGCGTGTGCGTGGACTTCACAGAG
>JAZQYK010000091.1:0-5814 GCA_045633505.1 Candidatus Fimenecus sp.
GTAGGTTTTGCTGTTACTTATTTCGGGCTGTCGGGGACGCCAGCCCCTACGTAAAATGTGTATATAAAAGAGTTCGACAAATTCAAATTTATTGCATCAAAAAAAGACGATTCGTTGTGAATCGTCTTTTTAATTTATTCAGCTTGTTCAGTACTTGTTTCAGTATCCGTTACAATCACTATTGACGGAGTTTCCGTTGTGTCTTCTTCAACGGGCTCTGTCGTTGTCGTTGTAGTTGTCGTTGTTGTGGTTGTAGTAGTTGAATTTGGTCTTGTTGAGTTACTGTTTGCTGGTTTTGTTGGTGTTTTAGTTGTTTCTTCCTCAGTCTCCGTTTCCATTGCAGTATCAAGTTCAGTGGTTGACTCGGTAGTGCTTTCGGTTGTGCTTTCTTTTGACGTAAGCACAGGAGTTTCTCCCGTTTTCTTATATTCTTTTGTTTCTCCGCATCCTGCAAGAGTCAGCACAATCATCGCGACAAGAGTTATTGCAATAAATTTCTTCATAATCAATTCTCCTTTAAATCTGGTCAATGCTACCGTAAACCTGAACGATTTCAAGTTTGTCGCTCTTTAATATATCTTTAGGCGTAACCGTTTCGCCGCCGTTGTAATCTATGTCAATTCCATATTTATTATATGCGTGCCAAACAAGATGTGCGCAATGTGTCGTTTCGGGGAATTTTTCAGTATCGGCAGACATATCTACAAAAAATGAGTATTCAATTCCCACAAGATTTGCAGCATAATCCGCTATTCCCTGTCTTGTCTGTGCGTCTGTATCCTTTGCACGAAGCACGGCTACCATCGGGAATTGACTGAATTCGCTTACATTGCCGTAAGCAGACTCTTCACCCATCATAACGGCTTGTACAGTCGTACCGCTTTTAGCATCAGTGACAATCGCCGCGTGTCCGTGGCGCCAACCAAAAGAGTGAATGCTTAACGTTATGATTATATCGCCGTTTTGCAAATCGGCAAAAGGCAAATTCTGAAGACGATTGCCTTCTTCGTCAGTTATGTATTCGTGATAAGCCAAAAGCCCTTCGCGGACACATTCAAAACTTTTATTTTGTTTATAATAATTATAGTAATTCTGTATTTCGCCTTGCTTTAACGTGCGAGTAAGTTTGTCAACCGCGGGTTTGCCGAGTCCCGTCTGTGAAAGTATGTTTTCGTAATCATCATCGCTCAAGGTCTTTTTATTGATTATTTTCTTGTTAATCTCATCCCATTCGAGCTGGTCAAGATAAATCGGCTCACGATAAGCGCTCCAGTCAGCTATTTCACTTAAAAGGAAATTGCTCGCAACAAACACAATCGCTATCACAAGCACCCAAGTTATAAATTTTTGAAAACCGCTTTTTCTTTTGGTCATATTCTCACCTCGAAAATTTAATGCTTACCTTTCGCATTTTACCATATATTTCATATTATTGCAAATAGCAAAATCAATTATACGTTGAATTTTACAAATTTCTTTGGGCAAAATAATGACAAAGGAGTGAAATTTATGTCAACAAGCGACAAAGAATACAGTAAAATGGCAGAAAAAGCCTCTCCCAATTCGCCTAAAATAAAAAATGGTATAAAAGCATTTCTGATTGGCGGACTCATTTGCACCTTCGGTCAGTTTCTTAACTTTATTTTTGAAAGACTGGGCTTTTCTGAAGATTACGTAAAAGCCATGACTCCCTCCGTGCTTATTATTCTGACGGCAATTCTTACGGGTATAGGAATATTTGATAAAATCGCAAAGCACGCAGGTGCAGGTACAATCGTACCCATCACGGGTTTTGCAAATTCCGTAGTTTCGCCTGCAATGGAATTCAAAGCAGAGGGGCATATTCTCGGCACTGGTGCAAACATCTTTAAAATAGCAGGTCCCGTAATCGCTTACGGCATTTTTGCAGGAGTAATTTACGGTTTGATTTATTGGATTTTCGGGGATATATAAAAGCAAGGCAGAGTGTGTAACCACTCTGCCTCAATTTTTAGATTTTATTTTGCCGTAACGATATATGGCTGAATTGAATGAGCCACAGAATAAATCGGCATTGTCTGAAGTGTAACTCTGCCCGGTCCCGTAATTTTTGTATTAAAGAAGCCTTCACCGCCGAAAAGCACGTTTTTAACGCCCTTAACACTCTCCGTAGTCATCGAGCAAGTTGCATCCATCATTGCAAGATAACCCGTGCTTACAATCAAGCTCTGTCCCGGTGCCAATTCATATTCACAAGCATAGCCGTCAATTTCAACGAATGCAAGTCCCTGACCTGAAAGTTTCTGCATAATAAAGCCTTCACCGCCAACAAGACCGGCGCCCAATTTCTTCTGAAAATGAACTGAAAGTTCAACACCTGCCGTAGCCGCAATAAAGCCGCTTTTCTGCACTATTACCTCTTTGCCCGGAACAATTTCAATTGCACGGATACTGCCGGGAAAACTTGAAGCAAACGTAATCTGACCCGGTCCTCCAAGTGCTGTATAAACGTTCTGGAAAAGACCTTCGCCCGAGAACATTCTGCCAAGTGCCTTACCGACACCGCCGCCTTTTGTCTCCATTTGCATATTAGGTGTCATCCAAGACATACTGCCTCGTTCCGTTATCATTGATTCTCCCATTTCCAAGTCGCAAATAACTGCGCTTAAAGGTTCACCAACTATTTGATATTTCATTTTTTATCCCCCATTTCCACCATTTTAGTGTAATTTTATTTTAACATACAAAACCGGTTTTGTAAATAATTTTCAGCAATTTAAAAAGGCCTGTCTCCCAGACAGGCCTTTTAGGGTTTCATTCGGTTTATAACGCCAAATCTGATACGGTGTTATCTTCTCGCTCATCTGTTTGCACAGAAAGAGTGTACCAGTCTCTCCCAACCTCATCAAAAGCATTTCCGAAGAAAAGCCTTTAACTAATGGTTCGCCAGATGCCAAACACTATTGTTGCAACTCAGATTTGATACTTGGCAGTATTTCGGGAACATTCAGTCAATTGAAGAAATTCTTCCATCGACTTAAATGGATATCTGAACCCGAGTTCATCACATTCCATCAAAACCCAGAATACCTGAACTTACCCATAATTCAAGTATTCCGTGAATATTTTAACACCAAAATTTATTTTTGTAAAGTCATTTTTTATTTTAAGTACAAAAAAATCCGCAAAATTCTTTAAAGAAAATTGCGGTTTTTTTATAACTATTCACCAAATGGGAATGGGAACGTCTGAGTCTCGTATGCTTCTTCAGGCTCGCTGATGCTTGAATCCTCAACGAGTTTAACTTTCACGTCAAAAGTTGAAATCTTATAATCACTGTCAATCTGGCAAATTGTAAGAGTTAATTCATCTCCCACTTTACCGTTTTCAATTTTTTCAAGAATTATATCGTAATCGTCAAGCTCTTCACCATCGACACCGATAATCATATCGCCCTCTTTAACGCCTTTGTTTTCAAGGTCACTGCCACTCATTATTGTATCAATAACAATTGAACCCGCAGGGAGATTGTTTGTTTTTACGATAATGGTATAAGTCTGACTTTGTGTAGCGGGCATAAACTGAATGCCAAGCGCAGGTCTGTTTGTAACTCGGCCGTTACTGATTAACTGGTCAACAACCTCTTTGACTGTTGAAGACGGTACCGCAAAGCCCATACCTTCATAATCCGTAGAAGCAATCTTCGATGAATTGATGCCAACTATCTGTCCGTAACCGTTTACCAACGCGCCGCCTGAATTGCCCGGATTGATTGCCGCAGTATGCTGAATACAAGCAACCTCGTATCCAACGGGGCTGTCAACGGGACGTCCGATAGCAGAAACCATTCCGTTTGTGAAAGAACCAAAGAACTGCGTACCGCCGGGATTACCGATTGCATATACCGTTTCACCGACCTGAAGCGAATTTGAATCAGCAAATTCAGCCGCTTTCAAATCTGTTGATGCAACAAAGAGTACGCCGATATCGGTTTTAGAGTCGGTTCCGACAATCGTAGCGTCATATTGCGTACCGTCAGTTGTCTGCACTAAAATTTTCGGATTAGAAACATCTACAACGTGAGCACAGGTAATAATATAACTTCCCGTTTCCTCTCCGTTAGTTCCCATAACAACACCCGTTCCTTCAGAAGAAACCTGCTGTTTGTTTCCTGAATAAACAAGAATACCAACTGAACTTTCGTGAACCTTGTTGTAAACGTCCTTTGCCGAAAGCTCGTTGCCGTCAGAAAGAATTGATTCTACGTTATTCGGTGTCTCTGCAAAATCCATTTGTGTATCATCACTGTTGGTTTCAGGTGTTACGTCCTTATCATTTCCTATTCCGTCTGAAAACAAAGCAACAAAAAGAGCAACTATCGCAATCAAAAATGAAACGCAAAGAATAATCGCCGCTATAATTATACCCTTTTTCTTGCCTTTTGAAGCCTCTTTCTTTGCTTCAGGCTTTATAACGGGAGCGTAATTACCGTAAGGCATATATTGATTCTGATACGTCGGCGGAGTGAAATTCTGCGGTTGAGTGTTTGGCTGAATTTCAGATTCGTTCGCCTTTTCTTCAGCAGGCGCTTCCTCTTTAACTTCCTCAACTGACGGTTCAGTAATATTTTCTTCAATTTCGTTAATTTCTTTTTCAAAATTTTCGTTCATATTTTTGCCTCCGCAAAGATTGGTTTATTTTTTCGGCTTTTCAAGCAGAATTGTAAATCGGGTATATTCTCCCTCAACGCTTTCTGCATAAATTTTTCCGCCGTGCATTTCAACGATTGTTTTACAAAGATACAATCCAAGTCCTGCGCTTTTAACGTCATAACTTCGTGATTTGTCAACTTTGTAAAATCTTTCAAAAATTTTTCCAAGCTCTTCAGATGAAACGCCTTCACCCGAATTCTGAATGGAAATATAAATCTTTCCTTCTTTATTTTCACCCGTGAAAACAGAAATCATACCGCCTTCTTCAGTGAATTTTACCGCATTGTCAACCAAATTAAAGACAACCTGATGAAGCATATCTTTATCAGCCTTAACAAACGTCGGTACAAGCCTTTCAAAGCCTTGAACACTTATGCTTTTCTTTTCAATCTCTTGTTCAAAGGCGAGCATACAGTCAATGACAAGCGCCGATGCATCAAAATCTGCAAGTTTCAATTCAAGCTCACCCGCTTCAATCTTTGACAGGTTGAGCATTGAGGTTACAAGACGCGAAAGTCTTTTTACTTCATCAGAGACTCTTGCCAGATATTCGTCGTGCTTTTCTTTCGGTATCGTGCCGTCCAACATTCCGTCAATAAATCCGCCGATGGTAGTCATCGGTGTCTTTAATTCGTGAGAAACATTGGCAACAAAACTTCGTCGCGAAGACTCCAATACCGCCAATGCAGATGCCATTCGGTTAAATGAGCCGCAAAGCTCAGCCAATTCGTCCGACCCTCTGACGCTGACTCTTTTGCTGAAATCACCCTGAGCGTAAGCCTTCGTCGCATTCGACATCTGTCTTAATGGATTGGTCATTCTTGCGGCAAGAGCATAAGCAACCAAAAACGAAAGGGAAACTGCAAAAACCGCTGACGAGGTGTACATTTTCATAATGCTTCCTGCATATTCGGTAAAGCTGTTTTTTACGGGGTCACAAGCAAAAACCGCGCCGATGACCGTATCCCCTACTTTTATCGGTGCACCCGCAACAAACGTGGGTTCATCGTAAAGTCCTTCTATTTTCTCATCACTGAAATACACTTCCTGCGAAACCGTTTTCATTACGCTTTCGGGGATTTTATAATTTTTGTGAATAAGACATTCGTTATTATCGAAGTTT
>JAZQYK010000092.1:0-9928 GCA_045633505.1 Candidatus Fimenecus sp.
GAAGCAATCTTTCTTGCCTGCATAAGTTCATCAGGCATATTGAGTCTGATGTCTTCAATTGCAGTTTTGATAGCCGCTGAATCAACCAAAAGGTTTGACGTAAACGGTACTGTCTTTCCTTCTTCAAGTATTACTTCAATTTCTTCAAGTAAGCTTTCTATTGTCATTTGCTCACACCTCGTTTAATTCTTTTTACTATATCATCACGGATTGCGTCGGGAACAAAATCGCTTATATCCCCACCCAATTCGCAAATTTGCTTAACTACACTTGAGCTTAAATAAAGATTTTCAACCCTTGTGTTAATAAAGATTGTTTCAAGCTCATTATTGAGTTTCTTGTTCATTTGTGCCTGTTGGAATTCATATTCAAAGTCGGACACGGCACGAAGTCCTTTTACAACGGCTACTGCATTTTTCTGTTTTGCATAATCAGCCAGAAGTCCCTCGTAAATATCAACCTCAACATTTGATAATTCCCCCGTGCACCTTTTAATAAGCTCTGCTCTTTCTTCAGGTGAAAAGCAGAAATTCGTCTTTGAAGGGTTTTTCATAACCACAACAATAACCTTATCAAATAGTTTTGCACTTCGGTTGATAATATCAAGGTGACCGTTTGTAACAGGGTCAAAACTGCCCGGACAAATTACGGTTTTCATATTTTCTCACTTATTCTTTCTGTATGAGGTAAGTTTTATCTTACCATATTTGTATTCACGGTGTTTGTTAAATTCACCTGCTGTTTCAGGCATTTCTTCATTCAATGCGCTTTCGCAGATTATTACACCCCAATCATTCACCTTTTCGGCAACAATCGGTAAAACCTCGTCAATAATCTGTTTGTTATAAGGCGGGTCAAGAAGCGCAATATCAAATTTATCCTTACTCAGAGTAATATACATTTTTGAGTCGCCGCAAAAAACACTTGCTCTTTTTTCAAAGCCAACTGTTTTCAAATTCTGCTTAACCACGTCAACTGAACGGTTGGCAGAATCAACGAAGGTACAATGCTTGGCACCACGGCTGAGTGCTTCAATACCCAACTGGCCAGAACCTGCAAACAAGTCAAGCACATTTGCTCCCTCAAGGTCAAATTGAATAATATTGAACATTCCCTCTTTAACCCTGTCGGTAGTAGGACGGACGTCCTCGCCCTCCAAGGTAATGAGCTTTCTGCCCCTTGCTTCACCTGTGATTACTCTCATAAATTTACTCCAAGCCGTCAATAGATATTTGTATTATCTCATTTTTCTGTCTATTTGTCAAATTTTTATTGAAAAAAACGATTAAATCAACCATTTTTCAGGTCGATAAGCAATTTTTCAAGGTTTTTTACAGTATCCACTATATATTCTGCCCCTACGTTTTCAATAATTTCACGGTCACGAAAACCCCAAAGCACACCAATTGATGAAATTCCTGCATTTTTTGCGGTGAGAATATCAGTGTCGGCATCACCCACGAAAATAGTATTTTCGAGTTTACTGCCCAGTTTTTCAAGTGCATAATAAACTCCGTCGGGTTCAGGCTTGTTTGGGCGTTCATCAGTACTGCCGACCACAAAATCAATATTTTCGCCAAACATTCTTTTGCATAAATCCTGAGCCGCAAAATCCGCTTTGTTAGTAACGATTGCAGTTTTATACCCTGCTTTTTTCATGTTCAAAAGCATTTCATTGATGTTTTCATAAGGTGCGGTTTTATCTTCCATGTGGATTTTATAATAATTGCAGAAATCATTAAAGCAAATATCAAGGATTTCTTTTTCCGTGTTTTTCGGCACGGCTCTTTCCACAAGAAGTCTTATTCCGTTACCGACAAATGAACGGATTTCAGTCAACGTGCGAGGCGGTAATCCGCTTTTTTCAAGGGCAAAATTCACACTGTCTTTTAAATCGTCAAGCGTATTTAAAAGTGTACCGTCCAAATCAAAAATAATTGTATCAAGCATTGTCTTCACCATTATAATAATCGTAAATTTTTTCTGCCAATTCTTTGTTGACGCCCTTAACCTGCATCAAATCGAGAACTGTTGCTTCTTTGATATTTTTAATCGTTTTAAAAATTTTGAGAAGCTCTTTTGCTTTTTTCTCACCTATACCGTCAATTTTGGTAAGTGACAATTCAAGGCCTTTTTTAGTATGCTTTTTATGATGAAATCCAACTGAAAATCTGTGGACCTCCTCTTGAATTTCGGACACAAGTGTAAACACGCTTCGGGTTGAATTGATTGCAATTTCTCCCCCGTCGCCCGTAATTGCACGGGTTTTGTGTTTCGAGTCCTTTACCATACCGAAAAGTGCAACTTCAATTCCCATTTTGTCCAGGACTTCTTTAACTGCATTGACCTGCCCTTTACCACCGTCAAGAAGTATTAAATCGGGCATTTTGCCAAAGCCTTCCTCGGCGTTTTCGTCCTTATGCAAAAGATACTCATTAAATCTTCGTTCTAACACTTCTCTCATTGAGCCGTAGTCATCCTGTCCCACAAAGGATTTAATATTAAAGGTACGGTAAGCTCTCTTTAAAGGGCGTCCGTTTTTGAAGACAACCATACCTGCAACGTTATCCTCGCCGCCCGTATGGGAAATATCATAGGACTCAATATATTCAGGAATTTTTTGAAGCCCCAAAAGATTTTTAAGTTCTTCCAAAGATTTGATTTCAGAGGCTTTTTTACCTTTTTTCTGTGCCAATTTTTCAAACGCGTTTTCACGGCACATATTAACAAGTTTCAGTCCCTCACCTCTTTGTGACACGATTATCGTACATTTTTTGCCACGCAGGTTTGTAAGGTGCTGCTGTACGAGTTCCAAATCATCAAAACACTCGTCAATCAAGACTTTTTGAGGAACGGCGCGATTCATTCCGTAATATTGAATAAGGAAATTACAACGGAGATTTTCAACCATTTTATCCGCATCAAAGAAGAACTGTTCACTGTCACAAAGTCTGCCTTTTTCATAACGCAAAACAGCAATACAGATATCCTTTTCATCAAAAGCCACGGCAAAAACGTCTTTTGAGTCAGAGGAGTCTGTCACGACCTTTTGTTTTGTCTGCATGTTCTCAATTGCACGGATTCGGTCACGGTATTTACCTGCATTTTCAAAGTCAAGATTTTCGGCACATTGGTTCATTTTCGCCTTTAAATCTCTAATAATCTTTGAAACATCACCTTTAAGAAAGTCAATTGCACCGTTCAAGGCTTCAGTATATTCAGCCTTTGAAATTTTGCCCGTGCAAACACCAATACAACGATTTATGTGGAAATTAAGGCAAGGTCTTCCTTTTTTGAAATCCCTCGGAAAAGATTTGGTGCATTGAGGAAGCCTGAAAATCTTGTTTGCCTCATCAACGGACTGCTTAACGGAATATGAACTGGTATATGGTCCCAAATAATCAGCATTGTCGCTGTCCTTTTGCAACACAGCGGAAATTCTTGGGTAATCCTCTTTCGTGATTTTAATATAGCTATAACCCTTATCGTCCTTAAGAAGAATGTTATATTTCGGTTGATTTTGCTTTATAAGACTTGCTTCAAGGACGAGGGCTTCAAATTCAGAATCGGTTAAAATGTAATCGAAATCGTCAACGTTTTCAACCATTTTAAGCACTTTAACGGAATGCTTATTCTGTGAGCCGAAATACTGACTAACACGGTTTTTAAGTTTTTTTGCCTTGCCGATATAAATGATTTTACCCTGCTTGTTTTTCATAATATAAACGCCCGACGTCAAAGGCAGTTTCATTGCTTTTTCGCGTAAAATACCCAGTTTTTCTTTCACAGTTCACACTCCTTTCAATGCTTTTATATGTTTCTTTGCAGGGGGCTGACAAGTCTGCCCGAAATAATTATTTCTTTTTCAAATCAAGAATATATAACGGGGTTTACATCTCGGTGAAAGCAAACCCATGCCCTACAATATTTATTATTATAACATATTTATATAAAAAAATAAAGCACACCGTAAATAATTACGATGTGCCTGAGTTGCATTTTTGATTATTCAGCAAAGCCTGATTCAACAAGTTTTACAAGCTCATCAACTGCTGTTTCTTCGTCAGCGCCACCAGCGATAATACGGATTGTTGTGCCACCCATAATACCAAGTGAAAGAACACCGAGAAGGCTCTTTGCATTAACTCTTCTGTCTTCCTTTTCAACCCAGATTGATGATTTGAATTCATTTGCTTTCTGAATAAAGAAAGTTGCTGGACGTGCGTGAAGACCTACCTGATTTTTAACTTCAACATCTTTAGTGTACATAGCTCATTCTCCCAAAATGATAAATTTATAAAACAACAGATAATTACACCTTTGTTACTACTATATTATAACACAAAACTTTACTCCGTCAACGAAAAAACATTGACTTTTTCGGGTTTTTCTCAAATTTAGGTCAGAAAAACAAAAACAGCAATTTAAAAAGTATTTCATTTGTGCAAAATGACAATGTGCAGTTGTATTTTTTGTGGATAATCAATATTTTATTTTAAAAAACTGTGAATAAAAGTACTAATTCGTGACATTATGATGAACAACGGGCGTATTCTCCGTCAAAACGCCGAATTTCATACCCTGAGAATGATAATATTCAATAATCTGTGCAAGGGATTCCATTGTTGCAGACTTCGTGTCGTGCATAAGCACGATAATCGTATTTGATGATTTTGGATATTGCTTACAGAATTCCAACTGTTTAGCAGTTGTTTTTGCTCCGTCAGCATCACCGTTTGAGCAATTCCAGTCAAAATATATATACCCTTTTTCAACAACGGATTTAGTTAGTCTTGTCATTATTCCCTTTGAGTATTTTCGACTTATAGAATTACTGCTTCCACCTGGGAAACGAATTATCTTTGATTCAATGCCCGTTTGAGCATAAACCACGTCTGAAATCTGTTTAAGGTCTGCAAAATACGCTTCATCTGAAGCATAGATTTTTTTGTAATCGTGAGAATATGTATGTAATGCTATCTGATGACCTCGGTCAACGATTGTTTTCATTAAATAATTGTATTTTCCATTTTTCACAAAAAAAGTCGCCTTAACACCGTAGCTATCAAGAATATCCAATATCTGCGGTGTATATTGCGACGGTCCATCATCAAAAGTCAGATAAACTGTTTTTGCACCTGTATGCTGTGTAAGTGGCGCTTCAGGTAACGGCGGCATTGTTGGTTTTTCTGTGGTAGTCGTAGTTTTTGCAGAAAGCTGTTTATTAAGTTTATCAATTTGCTTATTTAACTCGTCGATTTTACTTTGATTCTCACTGCTTTGAGCACTTAACTGATTTTCATAAGAAGCAATTTCACTTTCCTTTTCAGACTGGTAGGATTCATATTCGGAAACCTTTGAGTCATAAAGTGAAGAATTTTCTTCAATTGTACTGTTAAGATTTGAAATCTGGTTATTCTTCTGATGATTTTTCACACCAAAATAAACTGCGGTTGCGGTGGCACCAAGAAACAACACCGCAAAAACAATCACAGCTACTTTCAGCCAAACAGCTTTACTTATACTTTTGACTTTATCAATCAGTTTCTTCATTTTTGCCACCACCTTTCATTGTTATAATTACATTTTATAACAATACTCCACAATATTCAACAGTTTTTTTTATTACAAAATTATTACTTTAAAAGTTCTTTTTCTTTTTCGGTTAAATCTGCTTTTTCAAGCATATCAGGGCGATGTTTTTGAGTCATAAGAATTGACTGTTCACGACGCCACTTATCAATATTCTCGTGATGTCCTGACATTAAAATATCCGGCACTTTCATACCGTTCCATTCATAAGGACGAGTGTATTGAGGATACTCTAAAAGTCCGTTGTAATGGCTTTCCAATTCCTTTGCCTCGTCATTGGGCAAAACGCCCTCTAACATTCTTGAAATTGAGTCAGCAAGAACTAACGCCGGCAATTCGCCACCCGTCAACACATAATCCCCTATTGAAATCTGTTCGTCAACAAGCGAGTCGATTACTCTTTGGTCAACGCCTTCATAGTGACCGCAAAGTATCGTTATTTCAGGCATCAAAGCCAATTCCTTAACTCTCTGTTGAGTAAGCACTTTTCCGCATGGCGACATATAAATCAGATGATTTTCATTATCACTTTTTTCACATATAGCCTTATAGCAATCTGCAATCGGTTGAGTCTGCATAAGCATACCCATACCGCCGCCATAAGGTGCATCATCTACACGGCGGTGCTTATCAAGAGTATAATCTCTTATATTTATACAATTTATTTCTACTAATCCCTTTTCCCTTGCGCGACCGATAATGCTTTCGGATAAAACTGTTTCGCACATTTCAGGAAATAAAGTCATTACGTTAATTTTCATCATCAAAAAGTCCCTTTAAGACATTTATTTTTATAATTCCTGCTTCAACGTCAACATCTTCAACGACCTGTTTAATAGCAGGAATAAGTACCTCGCCCTTTGAGGTTTTAACGTGCCACACGTCATTGGCACCCGTCTCGCTGACGTCACAAATTACACCCAATTCCTTGCCGCTTTCAGCATCAATTACTTTGCAATCAAAAAGTTCCTGAATAAACCAAGTACCCTTTGACAGTTTGGCATCACTGCGTTTCATATAAAGCACAGTGTTTTTCAAAGCCTTTGCTTTGTCAACATCATCGACACCGTCAAGCAACAAAATCGCCACGTTTCCGTGCGGTCGGGCTGAAATCACCTTAACGGCTTTTTCACCTTTATTATCAAAATATAAGGTTTTAAATCTTTTCACAAATTCAGGAGTATCACACCAAGGATTAAAACGTACTTCACCTTTTATTCCGTGAGTTGATACAACTTGTCCTAATTCAAGATATTCTTTAATCATAATTTCACCTTTGGGGTCATACCCTACAAGTTACAAAAGGGCAGACCAAGTCTGCCCATTGTAATTTGATTAGTCGATATCGACCTGAACTTTTTCACCTGTACGAGTAGCACCTGCTTTTACTACTGTTCTGATAGCCTTTGCAATTCTACCCTGTTTACCGATAACTCTACCCATATCGTCTTCAGCAACGTGAAGATGATAAACAACAACACCACGGTCGTCAACCTCGTCAACAGTAACAGTTACTGCATCAGGATTTTCAACAAGTCCCTTAACGATTGTAATAAGAAGTTCCTGCATTTCCTCAAAAACCTTTCTTATTTAATAGCGCCGCTCTTTTTAAGAATAACCTTAACTGTATCAGTTGGCTGTGCGCCGTTCTTGAGCCACTGCTCTGCCTTTTCGTTATCAATCTTGATTTCAGCAGGATTTTTCATTGGATTGTAATAACCAATCTCCTCGATAAATCTGCCGTCACGTGGATAACGTGAGTCAGCAACTACTACTCTGTAGAAAGGAGCTCTTTTAGCACCCATTCTGCGAAGTCTGATTTTAACTGCCATTTTTGTTTCCTCCAAAATATATAAAAATTTTTATTATAAACACATTTGTGTTATATACGTTACATTGGGAAGCCACCCATACCGCCCATACCGTTCATTCCGCCGCCAAAGCCACTCATCTGCTTCATTTTACGTTTAAAGCCCTTAGAGTTAAACTGCTTGAACATTTTCTGCATCTGACGATATTGATTGAGAAGTCTGTTAACGTCTTCAACCTGCATACCGCAACCAGCTGCAATTCTGCGTTTTCTTGATGGATTAATAATATCAGGGTTTCTTCTTTCCTTAATTGTCATTGACTGAATAATGGCTTTCATTCTGTCCAACTGACGTTCATCAACGTCAACGTCTTTAACCTTTTTATTCATACCCGGAAGCATTGAAAGAATATCTTTCATACTGCCCATTTTTTGAACCTGTTCAAACTGGTCAAGCAAGTCCTCAAGGTCAAATTTATTTTTGCGGAGCTTTTGTTCAAGCTCCTGTGCTTTTTTCTCGTCAAGTGCTATTTCAGCTTTTTCAATGAGAGAAAGCACGTCGCCCATTCCGAGAATTCGGGATGCCATTCTGTCGGGATGGAAGAAATCAAGCTCATCAAGTTTTTCACCCATACCAACGAATTTGATTGGTTTACCTGTAACTGCTCTTGCTGAAAGAGCCGCACCGCCACGGGTGTCACCATCCATTTTGGTAAGCACAAGACCGTCAATTCCAAGTTCGTCATTAAAAGTACTTGCAACCGTAACCGCGTCCTGACCGAGCATTGAATCAATAACCAACAAAATTTCGTGAGGATGAACTTCACTTTTGATATTTTTAAGCTCGTTCATCAATTCCGTATCAATATGCAAACGACCGGCAGTATCGATGAAAACATAGTCATAACCCTTGTCCTTGGCGAGTTTGATAGCCTCTTTTGCAATTGTAACGGGATTTGTCTGTCCCATTTCAAAAACGGGAACGCCAACCTGTTCACCAACAACCTGAAGCTGTTTAATAGCGGCAGGACGGTAAATGTCACAAGCTACAAGCAAGGGTCTGTGATTTTCATTTTTTAATTTTAATGCAATCTTTGCGCAGTGTGTCGTTTTACCTGAACCCTGAAGACCGCACATCATAACGATTGTCGGTGGATGTGAAGCATAAGCCAATCTTGTCTGAGTTCCGCCCATCAAATCGGTTAATTCCTCATTAACGATTTTAATCACCATCTGGGCAGGAGTAAGACTTTCCATAACCTGAGCGCCGATTGCTCTTTCAGTAACCTTGGCGGTGAAATCCTTGGCAACCTTATAGTTAACGTCGGCTTCAAGCAGTGCAAGACGCACTTCTCGCATCGCTTCTTTAACATCACTTTCAGTAAGACTGCCTTTACTTTTAAGTCGTTGAAAGGCAGCTTCAAGTCTGTCTGATAAACCTTCGAATGCCATAGTATCTCCTATTCCGTCAAGGAAAGTGCAATTGACTTTATCTTAACTGTAATATCGTTAATTTCTCTTGAAAGACCGTGTGACAAGTTGTATTCATTGATTTCTTCAGCACAACTTATTATGCTTTCCAAACCATTCTGCATCTCTTCAAGTTTTTCTGAAAACTTCAGCTTTGATTCCATATCAAAAAGCAATGCCTCAGCTCTCTTGATTGCATCACGAACACCTTGTCTTGTAATTCCTTCATTTTCTGCAATTTCTGAAAGAGATAAATCGTCGTTATAATAATGATTAAGATAATCACGCTGTTTGGCGGTGAGTGCTTCACCGTACAAATCAAGCAACATTGTTATTTCAATATTGTTTGCCACAACGATTCCTCCGTTCAAAAAAATATCCTGTAAAGCAATTCGGCTTTACAGGACGGTATTATACTAAATTAAATTATATTTGTCAATAGTATTATTTAATTTCTTCCTAAAATTTCATCAATACTGATTGAATCTTCTTTTGTTACCTTTTCGCCACCGATTTCCAACTGTGTTTTTGTTGTAGTTTCAGTTGTTGAATCTGAAGCTGTTGTAGTTGTAGTTGTTGTAGTAGTAGTTGTGGTTGTAGTAGTTGTTGAAGATGGTTTTTCTTCAGAGTCACCTGTAGATGATGCAGGTTTTGTAGTTGTAGTAGTTGTTGCAGTTACAAGGTCTTTAACATCATCCATAGAACCGTCTGCACCGGTGGTAACAGGAATTTTGTCACCGTCCATATTTGTAACGAATTCGTTTCCGTCTTCATCTTCATAAACCTCGATTACTTCACCGTCGCCAACGGGAACTGTGTAGCTTGGCTTATATTCTTCTTTTTTACAAGCTGCAAATACAAATACCAATACAAGCATCAATGCAACTATTGCGATAATCTTTTTATTCATTATGTAAAACTCCTTTCAGTTTTCTTTAATTATCTTAACATATATTTAAAAATTTTTCAATAGCATTATTTCAATTCGGCGATGGTAACACCTTCCTCGCCCTCACCGAAGGTACCGACACGGAACGTGCGGATATTAGGGTGCTT
>JAZQYK010000093.1:0-26217 GCA_045633505.1 Candidatus Fimenecus sp.
GACGCCAGCCCCTACAATGTTTGATGGTCGATTTTGGTAACATATCAATTTACGGCTTATCGATATGCAATCTTCGATTGCTCGATATTTTTACTTCGTAAAATCGATATGTTTTCGCTTACGCTCAAACTCGATATGATATAAATCTCGTTCACAAAGTGAACATATCGAGCGCGATAGCGCATATCGAGTCAGTATGACATATCGAAAATCCGTTAGGATTTATATCGATGCAAAATCTTTGATTTTGCAGTTATTCCACCGTAACCGATTTTGCAAGGTTTCTTGGTTTGTCAACGTCAAGTCCTTTTTCAACCGTTGTGTGATATGCGAGCAACTGAAGTGGCACGACGGTGAGTGACGGCGTTAAATATCTTGACGCAGACGGAATATAAATCACCTCGTCGGCAATTTCCTCTACACCCTCCGTACCTTCTTTAACAACTGCTATAACCTTTGCGCCGCGAGCGTGTACTTCTTTAATGTTGGAAACCATTTTACCGAAAAGTGAATCGTCAGTAGCAATGGCCACAACAACTGTGCCGGGCTCGATAAGTGAAATTGTGCCGTGCTTTAATTCTCCTGCGCCATAGCCCTCGCAATGAATATATGAAATTTCTTTAAGTTTGAGTGACCCTTCAAGACAAAGCGGATAGTCAATTCCACGACCGATGAAGAAAATATGTTCTTTTTCGTAAATCTGTTTTGAAAGACTGTTTGCAGTTTCGTCACAGTCAAGGGTTGCTTTGATTTTGTCGGACAAATTCAGTATTTCGTCGGTGTAGCTTTTGATATATCCGTCATCCACAAGTCCTTTTTCGTGGGCCAAAAATCCTGCCAGAATATATGAAACACCAAGCTGAGCCGAGAAAGCCTTCGTTGTAGCAACTGCAATTTCAGCGCCTGCGTTTGTGTAAATTACGCCGTCACTTTCTCTTGCAATCGTGCTGAAAAGCACGTTTACAATTGACAGTGTGAATGCGCCGCGAGTCTTCGCTTCTCTGAGTGAAGCCAAGGTGTCAGCAGTTTCGCCTGATTGACTGACGAATATACACAAGTCACCCTTTTCAATTATAGGATTTCTGTAACGGAATTCACTTGCAATATCAACGGTTACGTGGATACGCGCTAAATCTTCAATAATATATTTTGCGGTCATTCCAACGTGGTATGCACTACCACAAGCAACAATATAAATTCGCTTTAAATCCTTGACGAAGTTTTCGGGGAACTGAAACGGAATCACGATTTTACCGTTTTTGATAAGAGGGGATACAGTATCTCTCACCGCATTTGGCTGTTCAAAAATTTCCTTTGCCATAAAGTAGTCATAGCCACCCTTTTCAGCAGCATCAATACTTAAATTGACTGTCTTGATTTCACAGGGCAACGGGTTGCGGTCTTTATCAAAAACGCGGATTTCGTCCTTTGAAATTTCAATGAATTCACCGTCGTTTACGATATAGCAATCCCTAGTATAAGGTAAAACGGCAGGAATGTCAGATGCAAGATAACTTTCATTTTCACCCTTGCCCACAATCATCGGACTGTCCTTTTTCATCGCAAAAACCTTGTCTTCGTTTCCCTTTACGAGCATTGCAACCGCATAAGACCCCTCTAAAAGTGAGGCAGTTTTGATAAGAGTGCCAAGCGCGTCACCGTCAAAAAGACTGTCAAAAAGCTGAGCAATAACTTCAGTATCCGTCTGGGATTTGAATTCATAGCCCTTGCTGATTAAATCATTTTTAAGTTCAATATAATTTTCGATAATTCCGTTATGAACGAGTGTTACAATCTCATTCATCGACTTGTGAGGATGTGCATTAGTCTTGTCGGGAATACCGTGAGTTGCCCAACGTGTGTGACCGATACCAACTGTACCTTTTGGAACTTCCTTGTCAACCTCTGCCTGAAGATTATCAATTCTGCCCTTTTCCTTCACAACGGTAACGCCGTTGCCGTTAACCGCAATGCCTGCTGAGTCATAACCTCTGTATTCAAGTCGGCGAAGCCCGTCAATAAGAATTGGAGCAGCCTCGTTTTCACCGATATAACCAACTATTCCGCACATAAAAATGCCTCCTTAACAGTTAATTTTGAATTTTATGTAAATAATAAAAAAGAAAGGAGTAAATTTTATGAACACAGCTTATTTTAAACTGAAAGCCAAAAAACAACTTGTAAAAAATTATTTCAGATGCTTTTCAGTATCAGCATTACCCTATGTAATTATTATTTTACTCGCTATACTGAATTATTATTTCTATATTTTGTTAAAGGGGATAAGTTTTGACTTTTTACCCCCTGATTCACTATATGCCCCTTATTTTAAACCGACACTTTTAACGGTCGGCGCGGTGTTGTCATTTCTTGTATATATGACGTTAAAAACTTTTTCTGAATGTTATTTCTATTATAAAAGCATTGATAGAAGCACGACTTATTTTAAAGCTGTAAAAACCTTGTCCATTAAGAAAATCGCAACTGCAATTACTGTGGCAACGTTAAAATTTTTCTTGTCTGTTGCCTGGATGGGACTTTACCTTGCACCAAGTCTCGTCACTTCTCTTGCGCTTTATTATTATCTTAACAGCGACGGTCAAAAAACCAATATCAGTCTCACTCTTTTTGCATCGGCAGTAATACTTTTCCTTGTGGGACTGACAAATCTTTTTATCACTTTAAAAAGATATTCAATGTGTAATGCGGTGCTTTTCTCTTGTAACGAAAAAGACTCGCTGAAAATAATTGCCGAAAGTGTTGAAATAATGGAAGGGAAAAGTTTTAAATATGCGCTTTATTGCCTGAGCTTTTTCGGGTGGGTAGTATCCTGTATTACCGTTATTCCGATTTTTTACGTGTTGCCGTACAAAATAATGGCGAAATACAGCTTTTATAACGGCGTTACAAAGGGCGCCGAGATTAAAGTCAAAAATGAAAAGCCTATTATTTTTTATTTTACAAAGACCGTCAGCACATAAAAAAAGTAGTTGGTAGCAAAGTCGCTACCAACTACATAATATCAATCAGATTTTTAAAATTAGAGGATTACACCCATTGTACCTGGTTTGCAGAGAGCTGCATTAGCTTCGTCAGTATCAATGTGCATTGCAAGTGAGAAATTAGGATGAACTCTTACTACAACATCACCGAATGTGAGTGTTCTGTCGTCTGACTCGACTTTAACTTCAACAATCTGCTTATCAGCAAGACCATAGTTTTCAGCATCAGCAGGAGTCATGTGAATATGTCTTTTAGCAACGATTACGCCGTTTTCGATTTCGATTTCGCCTTTAGGTCCAACGATTTTGCAACCGGGAGTACCTGCAATATCACCTGATTCTCTAACAACTGCCTGAACGCCGATTGAACGGGCGTCAGAAGCAGAAATTTCAACCTGAGTTGCAGGTCTTACAGGACCGAGAATTGAAACGCCCGGGAACTGACCTTTAGGGCCGATTACTGCGATTCTTTCTTCACAAGCATACTGACCCGGCTGAGAAAGGTCCTTTTTCTTTGTGAGCTCATAGCCTTCACCGAAAAGGATTTCAAGGTGTTCCTGTGAAACGTGAGCGTGTCTTGCACTTGTTTCAACTAAAACTGTTTTTTCCATATATCATTCTTCTTTCTTAAAAATTTTCTTTTTTATATCCACACAATATAATATAACTTTTTACGGAATTTGTAAAGGGAAATTATAACAATTCTTCAAAGGAATTTATGTAATAGTCAGCAGTTTTTCTGATTTCATCTTCATCCTTGGCTGAAGACTTGTCAAAAACACCGCAGGTTATGAAATCACCTTTTTTAGCTCCGCGTATTCCCTCGATAATGTCCTCAAATACAATACATTCTTCGGGGGACACTCCGATTCGTTCAGCGGCAAGAAAATAAATGTCAGGCTGGGTTTTGCCGATATTTATTTCGCTGACGTAGGCTGAAGCAGTGAAAAAGTCAAAAATGCCGTGATTTTTAAGTGTCTGTTCACAGACAACCTTTTCACTTGCGGTGGCGAATGCCATTTTAATGCCTTTGCTGTGAAGCATTTTGAGGTAATCATAAACTCCTGATTTCATCTCGACGTCAGTGAGATAAGCATTAGCACAAAGTTCTAACCATTCGTCAACGATTTCATCAACACTTTCTTTAAGATTGTATTTTTCTTTTGTATAAACCGCGGCGGCAGGTAAGTGCATATTTTTAATCACTTCTATGTAATCACGGGTGAGTGGAAGATTTCTTTGTCTGAAAAATTCCACGTCAACGTCGTGCCAGATGTGCATTGAGTCAAGAAGGGTGCCGTCAAGGTCGAAAATAGCGCCTTTAAAGTCTTTTAATTTCATATTATTCTCCGAATACATATTTTTTGATTGCTTTGGCAACACCTGCATTATCGTTGGTGTCGGTGACGAATTTTGCCGCTGTTTTTGCATATTCACTACCGCTTGCCATTGCAAATGAATAATCGGCAAAGTGAAGCATTGAGCAATCGTTTTCACCGTCACCGAAGCACATAATTTCGCTTTGAGTAATATTCAGCTTTTCTGCAATATTTTTTATCGCACAGCCTTTGGTAGCGCTTTTATCCGTCATTTCAAGGTTGCTTTTCATTCCTGCTCTTATCGGGAATGAAGATGCAAATGCAACCGAGCACTTTTCACCGATTTTTTCTTCAATTTCAAGTCTTTGCTCACCTGAAAGTGCGAGAATATTCAGTTTTTCCATACCCTTGCCGTCAAGTAAGGCTTCAAGGCTGGGTACTTCTTTAATGAAATTTACAAGCAGTTTGTAAATATGAGGGGCGACGTGGTCCTCGTCAAAAAGTGCATAACTTTCTTTACCCATAAAGCAATCTCCCTCAAAATAAATCTCATAGGGGAGAGAATACTCGTCTAAAATTTTAAAAATTTTAAGGGAGTCATCATTGTTTATAAGTGTAGAGCCAACTGTCTGATTTGTGTTTAAATCATAAGTCACAGCGCCGTTAGAGGTGATGAGATAATCCAAAAAGGGCAATTGCTCCATTAAATAGTCAGTTAAAATTTTAGTTCTTCCACTTGCAATTGCCACTTTAATTCCCATATCGTGAGCTTTTTTGAAAGCGTCAATATTTTCTTGTGGAATTGTTACGTGATTACTGTTTAAAAACGTGCCGTCAAGGTCGGTAACGATAAGTTTAATAGCCATATTTTCTCCTAAATGCAATAAATGTTGGTGTCCCAGAAAGAAATGTGCTTGTGATGTCGAAGATAAACCTTGTAATCAGGGTTGATTTCTTTAATTCTGTTTAAAAGTGCGAAAATATCCTGACTTTTGTGATAAACCGCCATACAAAGCTTAGGTCTGTTTTGCAGGGTCATTTTTGCGCCCTCAAGCATTTCACCTTCTGCACCTTCAACGTCAATGTTTATATAAGTAAATTGCCCATATTTTTCAGTAATATAATCAACGCAGATTGCATTTTTTTCTTCACCGTTTTGCTTGGCTGAAGCGCCTCTGCCTTTATTTCCGTCAAATGCCAGCGTGCAATTTTCAGACCAAATCGCATTGTTGAGTGCAATACAATTTTCCACGTTTTCCAAGTAATTCTGCAATTTTTTAAAAGTTCTTGTATCTGGCTCAACTGCAACAATTTTTTTATAGGACTTTGTATATTGCAAGAATTCTTCAACCGTGTCACCACGATATGCACCAAGGTCAAGAAAACTTTCATTTTCTCCTAAATCAAGAACAGAAAATGCCTCATTTTCATCAGTTTCACAATCAAAACAACAGTCCAAGTCCCCAGTAATTTGGAATTTGATTATATTATAAAATACTTTTCTGGATTGCTCGTCTGTCAGATGAGAATATGCAAGTTCAATTTCGTGGAGGTGGCTTTCGAGAAAGTCTTTGTTGAAAATTTCACTATCAAAAACAGGGACAGATGGCATTAGCACCTTATGCTTTAAAGACAACGCCTTTATATTTTCAATTACTTCAGGGAGTGGACTTGCGAAGGCTAAAGCCACAACAAAATCTTCGATTTCACTTTCTAATTGTGAAACAGATTTAACCTGAAAACCGTGAAAAGTACGATTTCTGACAAAACCATCACTTGCTACAACATAAGAGGCATCAATGCCAAGACGGTGAAATTCTTCAAATACTCTATCCGCACCATTTCCCGTGCCGTAAACCGCAATAGGCAGAGTGGTGTTTTTAAAAAACTCCCAGCTTGATTCAATTGTCAATAAATCCTTGAACATAGCTTTGCACTCCAAAAAATCACTTGGCGCCCCTGAAAGGGGAGCTGTCACCGTCAGGTGACTGAGGGGTTATTATGCAATAATACCACAAACTCACAAAAAATAAAAGCACTTGCTAAAAAATAACAAGCACTTTTAAGTTAATAAAATTTAATTATCTGATGCCGTAATTTTCGATAACGTAGTCCATATCCTTGTCACCGCGGCCTGAAAGGTTAATAAGAATTGAGCCGTGTTCCATCTGATGTGCAAGTTTCATACCGAATGCAACTGCGTGTGAACTTTCAATTGCAGGGATAATACCTTCCATACGTGAAAGTTTGAAGAACGCGTCAATTGTTTCTTCGTCGTCAATAACGTCGTATTTAACTCTGCCAAGTTCTTGAAGGAATGCGTGTTCAGGACCCGATGAAGGATAATCAAGACCGCTTGCAACTGAATAAACGGGTGCAGGTTCACCGTTTTCGTCCTTGAGCATAATGCTGTTAAAGCCGTGCATAACACCCTCAGTACCGTATTTAAGACTTGCCGCGTGGTCGCCCATCTTTGGACCGCGTCCGAGCGGTTCGATACCGTAAATATCAACGGGGTCGTTTAAGAAGCCTGCAAAAAGACCTGCCGCATTAGAGCCACCGCCGACACAAGCAACAATAGCATTTGGAAGATGACCTGTCATTTCAATGAACTGTTCTCTTGCTTCAATACCGACAACACTCTGGAAATCACGAACCATCATTGGAAACGGGTGAGGGCCGAGAACTGAGCCAATACAATAAATACATTCCTTATATTCCTTACTATACGCATCAAATGCTGCGTCAACAGCCTCTTTAAGAGTCTGAAGTCCGTGAGTAACCTCAACAACATTTGCACCTAAAATCTTCATTCTTGCAACGTTTGGAGCCTGTTTTTTAATGTCAACAGAGCCCATATAAATGTCACATTCAAGTCCGAAATATGCTGCTGCAGTAGCAAGAGCAACACCGTGCTGACCTGCACCTGTTTCAGCAATAATCTTTTTCTTACCCATATATTTCGCAAGAAGCGCTTCACCCATACAGTGATTTAATTTGTGGGCGCCTGAATGGTTCAAGTCCTCACGCTTTGCATAAAGCTGAACTTTTCCGCCCAAAGCATCAGAAAGTCTTTCAAGGTGTGTAACGGGTGTGGGACGACCTTGGAATTCCTTTCTTATTCTGCGAAGCTCGGCAATAAATTTTCTTGATTGACAGATTGAAAAATATGCTTCAGTAATTTCAGCCATAGCATTTTTAAGCTTGTCGTCAATATAAACGCCGCCGTATTTACCGAAATAACCGTTTTTGTCAGGGTAATTGTTAAAATAAGTTTCAAAATCAACGTTGTTCAAAATCATAATTATATCTCCTTAAAAACAAACTAAATCATTGTACATTTTGCATTTCAAAATCGCCATCGTTTTGTTAATAAAATCATAAAATCACCTGCGAAAAAATAAAAGCCTATCCCACAAAAAACTATGGGACAGACTGAATAATCTGCGGTACCACCCAAATTCGCATCAAAAGACGCGCACTCACAGTGTACAAACATACACTCAGCACTGTAACGGTTGCCCTCCGTCGCACCTACTCGCCATTACTTTCAGTTTGCCCTCAAAAGTCCATTCATTGAAACATCCGTTACCGAACTTTCACCGCCGTCGGCTCTCTGAAAACGAAAAAAATCAACTACTACTCTTTCTCACAGGTTTAGTTGGTTGAATATTAACTTGTAGAGATTTTATCACTATAAAAAGCCAATGTCAATAGAAATATTTACAAAATTGAGTTCACCGACCCCCAATTCGCCCGATTAAACGGTATCTCACTTGAATAAAAACATAATTTTTGTTATAATACGTTCGGTGATAAAAATGGAACTTAAATTCAATAACGGAAAATTCAGAATAATGCAAATTGCCGATACTCAGGACACAAGCTGGACTTCACCTGATACGGTGAACTTCATTCGCTGTGCTTTGAAAAAAAACAAACCTGACTTGGTGGTGTTCAGCGGTGACCAGTTAAAAGGCTACGGCATTACCTTTAATATCGGTGACAGAAAAGCAAATCCAAAGATTGCAATTGATAATCTTTTAAAGCCGCTTGATGAAATGGGTGTGCCCTTTACCTTCGTTTTCGGCAATCACGACGACCAATGTGCCGCCAATAAACAGCAACAGTTAGCACTTTATAAAGAACACGAAAACTGCCTTGCGTTTAATGCTGACGACAATATTGACGGTTATTGCAATCATAATCTTCTCGTTATGGGTGAAGACGGTGTACCAAAACTCAACGTGCTTTTAATCGACAGTCTTTCAATGAGCCTTAACGGTCGTTGCAGTCCTGTGTCCGAAAATCAGATTGAATGGTACAAGGGACTTCGTGATGAACTTTCAGAAAAATACGGTGACTATGTACCGACAATCACGTTTCAGCATATTCCCGTGCCTGAAATATGGAATTTGCTTATGGAAGTTCCAAAGAAAAAAGGCGTTGCAACGGGATATCGTGACCACGCAGGTAAATTTTTCGACTTAAACCCCGAATGCTGTGTAATAAACGACCATTCATTTGTGTGGGAAACTCCTGCCACGCCTGAGGTTAATACAGGCGAGTTTGATGCTCTCAATGAAAAGGGCGACGTGTTCGCAATGTTCTTCGGCCACGACCATAACAACTCGTTTATGGGTGAATACAAGGGTATGAAAATGGGATACACGCAAGGCTGTGGCTTTAACGTTTACGGACCGGCACACAAGAGGGGAGTTCGTATTTTCGACTTCGATGAAAACGACGTAAAAAACTTTGAAACCACAACGGTTGAGATTAATGATTTGCCTGATTTCAACGTGGAAAAGAAAATCCGTTATAATGCCTATACTTATGCGCCAAACAGTTTTGATGCGGCGTTACCGCTTATTAAAGGCGCGGTTGCAGGTATTGTGGCAACGGTGGGACTTGTCACCGCAAGAAAAATTTTGAAAAACAAAAAATGATTGTATAAAAAACTGTCGGTTATATTAGAACCGACAGTTTTAATTTTACTTAATTAACTTTTCAACGTCAGAGAGTTTAATTCTCTTTGATGCAATAAAGGTTTTTCGTTTCTGTTTGCCTTTATCGGTATCGTATTTGCCATTTTCCTTTTCTTCAGGTGAGAAAATACCGTAAGACGCAGTCACAACCGTGCCGTCGTCAAGCACGACGTTTCCACAGTAACCTGTATCAGCATTTGCACTGAGCGATGGTTCTTTCTGATGGTCAAGATATGTATGGGCAATCTTTATTCTGTATTGTCCCTCTGTACCGTTTTTAAGGTCGTCATAAGTACCAACCCAAGCAATCCAACCCTCTGAATACCAGGTTTTCATACCGCCATCTGTCTTCATCTTTTCAACCATTTCCGCATTTCTTTCAATTGAACGGAATGTGATAAAAAGTCTTCCGTCAGGCATCCATTCAGCCTTATGACGTTCACCATTAAGTGTAACAGGTGCTTCCACAGGCTTTGACCAGGTTTTGCCCTCATCCTTTGAGAAGAACAAAAGGCTGGTATTTCTCTTCTTGTTGCAACGGGCAAGAAGGCAAAGCTCATCACCTTTTCCACCCTCTGAACGAATACACTCTACTTCACAGATACCTGCGTATGTTTCATATTTGCGATACTTTTTAAGATATGGTGTTGGTTTTGACCAATGGTAATCACCGTTTTCGTCAAATGTAAGGATAGTTTTATAGTTTACAAATCTACGGTCGTGGAAAATACCCATCCATTTATCAACAAATTCACCATTTTCTTTAAGACGAGTAAGAGATGCCATTGAAACGATAGGAATTAAAGGCATTTCGCTTTCTTTATCCCACACACGCTTAAATTCAGTCCAGGTTTTGCCTTCGTCAAGAGATATTGAACTGTTAAAGCCACCTGGTGTTGACATTCCCGGCCACTTTGAGTTGCCAGAAATAAGAATCAATTTTTCGTCACCGTTTTTGAAATACAAACGATAGATAGTTGGTGTTTCAAGTGATTTTTCCCATGATTTTGGTTGATTTTCGATTTCTTTATCGTAAGAAAGTCCACCATTATCACTAATTTTTGAAACAATTGCACCTTTACCATGTCCTTTTGGGTACATTGTAAGAATATCACCGTTATTAAGAAGTACCGAATCAGGATGTCCCAAATAGCCCGTGTGGTCATCAACTATTGTATATTCATAGAGATATTTAAGCTCCTCAGGTGTATTTTCAGGCATTACACTCAAATCAACAAGAGGAATTTTATAATACTCTACATTTTTAGGAAAAAGTCTTTTAAAGAGCATAATTATTCACCTTTATTCCAAATCTTTAATCTTTCACTTGCAAGCCAAGCCGCACCAAGCATACCTGCCTTATTGCGAAGCTGTGCTTTTTCGATCTTCACATGCTTATAGTTTGGCTCAAGCTGTAAATTCACCTTATGACGAATGTGACCGAGAAGCAAATCCTCTGACATAATTCCGCCACCAAGAACAATAAGGTTTGGATTAAAGATATAGCAAAGGTTACGAAGACCCAATGCAATTTCATCTTCCCACTTATCAATTTCTTCAATAATAATTGGGTTCTTAAGATTTTCTTCTTCGAAAATCTCTCTGCCATTCATTGGCTTGCCCATTCTTTCAGAAACTGCTGCTGTAAACACACGACAAGCGGCATAAGCTTCATAGCAACCAATTCTTCCGCAAGTGCAAGGTCTTCCGTCCTTGTGAGTTGCCATATGACCGAACTCGCCACCTGCATATTTAGAGCCACGATAAACATCTCCGTTAATATAGATACAACCGCCAACGCCTGTACCATAAGTCAAGCAAAGGAAATCTTTTGCACCACGTGCTGCGCCAAAGTGAGCTTCACCAATTGCTGCACAGTTTACATCATTATCAACTGCAACTGGCACATTGAACATTTTTTCGAAAGTACCACGAAGGTCTGAATGGTTATAATTCGGAATATTGCCAACACCATCATGAATAACACCATTTTCAAAATCTACCTGACCTGCTGTTGAAATACCGATTGCATCATATTGACCTTTGTATTCTTCAAGTTTTGCTGCCATGGCGCTCATAACCATATTATCAGTATCTTTGTAAGTATCAGTTGGGAATTCTTCAGAGAAAAGAACTTCAAAATTCTCATCAACCATACCAAATTTAATTGCTGTACCGCCAACGTCAAAAACTATGATTTTCATATTTCTATCTCCTTACAACTTGCATGTAAATATAATATAAACTAATTATATAGTATTTTTCTCTCTTTGACAAGAACTAAAGTGAAATTTTCGCAATTATATTCAATCAACAAAAACGGTGCGGTTTTTTTGTACAAATTGTTAATTTTTAAAATTTGTCTTGTATATTTTAATAAAATAGTATAAAATAGACTCACTAATGTAAAAAAGTATGTCTGTTTTTTTATTGCTTTTTTATTTAATCGTAAAATAAAGACAAGTAAAGGTGGTTTTTCCAATGGAAAACAACAACAAATCTCAGGCTGAGATTTATCGTGAAGAACGCAAGGCAAGACTTGCAAAAGAGGCTGCTAAAAAAGCAAGAAAGTCTCCTATGGTTTCAAAAACAAAAAAACTTATAGGTAAGATTATTGCTATCGTACTTGCAGTTGCAATCGGTCTTGGTGCAATCGGCGGTATTCTCAACTTCTTCGGTGTTCCACAGAAGGTAATTAAGGTTTCAGTTACTGAAGATACAACTTGTAGCTTCTCTGTTGCTGAATACAATTTCTATTATTATACAATCTGGAACAACTATTCTCAGTACGCACAGCAATATGCGGCTTACGGTATGGATATGGGCTTTGATTATACTGCTTCTCCTGCCGAACAGGAATATACAGATGATTACAGCTCAATGACGGGCGTTACCGTTGAGGAGTTAGGTGTTGAAAATCCAACGTGGGCTGACGTTTTCAAGTTCTCAGCAATTTATCAGCTTATTCAGGTTAAGTACGGTACTGCTATGGCTGAAAAAGAAGGCATTGTTCTTGACGAAACTGAAATTGCTGAAATCGATACTGCAATTGAGGAAGTTCGCACTACTGCTAAAGAAAACGATTATTCAATTGACAGATTCCTTCGTACACAGCTTGGTAACGGTATTGACGAAAAACTTACACGTCAGGTTTACGAAGAACAGTCACTTTCTGCTAAATACTTTACAAAACTTCAGGAAGATACAGAAGCAGCTATCACAGATGCTCAGATTGAAGAAGAATACAATGCAAACAAGGATTCTTATGACCTTGTAAGTGTAAGATTCTATGAATTTGCCGCTGTGGAACCTGAACTTGCTGACGATGCAACTGACGAAGAAATTGCTAATGCTGAAGCTCAGGCTCAGGCTGACGCAAAAGCTCAGGCTGATGCATTCCTTGCAGGTGTTAAGGATGAGGAATCATTTATTGCACAGGCAAAGAAAGCTATTCTCACTGAAGACAGCGAAAGTACAGACGACCCTGACGAAATTACAGACTTTGCCGACGTTACATATACTGATATGGAATACTATGGCGAAAACGTTGTAAAATGGATTTATGACGATGCAAGACAGGTTGGCGACAAAACTGTTATTGACGCAGGTGACGGATATTATGACGTAATCCTTATCACTGAACTTCCTCATAAAGATGCAAGTGTTTATTCAAACAACGTAAGACATATTCTCGTTACGTTCCCGACAGATGAAACAACGGGAGAAACAAAAGAACTTTCAGATACAGAAAAGGCTGAATACAAAGCAAAGGCTCAGGAAATTCTTGACGAATATCTCAAGAACCCAACAGAAGAAAACTTTGCAGCACTTGCTACTGAAAAGTCTGAAGATGCAGGTTCAGTATCAACAGGCGGTCTTTATGAAAACGTTATGGATGACGGAACTTATGTTGAAGCATTCACAGATTGGTCAGTTGACCCTGCACGTAAGCAAGGCGACACAGGTATCGTTGAAACTGAATTCGGTTATCACGTAATGTATTATTCAAAGGCTAACGGCGTTACGTGGCAGGAAACAGTAAGAGAAACTGTTTTCACAGAAAAGTTCAACACAATGTTCGATGAAATTATGAATCCTCGTATGGATTCAATCGACCTTGACTCAGCTATTATCAACTGGGCTACGAAGGCTGAAAATAAGCATATTGCTAAACAACTTGCTTATTCATCAGCATCTGCTACCGCTTAATTTAAAACTTTTCCCCCAAGAAAAGTGTAATGTCGTTAGCGAAGGTTTTGTTTTGAAACAGAATAATATATCGGGATAGAACCGGCATCGCATTTATATGTGCAAATGCACTTGGGCTGCAGCCCAAACCTACGAACAACAGAAAAGAGAAGATTCGTATATTACGAGTCTTCTCTTTCTTTTTTTGTCTGTTAAGTGATATGCTGACTTTCGTCAGCGTGATATTTTCTTTTGAAAATTCCTCACCTTTGGCGAGATGTTTTAAAAGAAAGTGATATTCTATTTGCCTCAAAACTTGCGAAGCAAATAACACTCGGCTAAAAGCCGAATATCACTGCATAGCAATATAACTCGCCGTTAGGCGAATAGAACTGTACAAACTCTTGGGGGAATTTTTTATGCCTATTTATAAACGGTCGCTTTATGCGTTAAAATATATTACTGATTAACGGCTTTTCGTTGCGGATTAAATGGGCGATTTCGTCTATTGCCAAATCCGCTTGTTGCTCAAGTCTTTCCAGATTGCCTTGGTGGGCATATACGGGAAGACTTTTTATTAACTCCTCAAGTTTGTCGGTTTCTTCGTGACGGATAAAACTTTCAATCAAACCGTGAATGTCTTCCCACATTTTCACAGCATCCTCCGACTTTTTGATTGCATCGTCAAGATTATTGTCCTGTGAGGCTTTGCAGATGCTTTCAAGATGTGAAGAAAGCGCGTTACAAGAGTTTTCCACAAGAAAATAGCCGGTGAAAGAGATTGCCAGTGTAAAAATTATTGCGCCGACGGCGATTATAACTCTTTTCATTGTGACTCCTTTTTTATGATGGTATGATTTCCTACCGCATCAACGGTCATCAGCATAATATCCTGAATTTTAATTTTTTCTTTTTCAGCAATACTTTCTATTTTCTGCGTATTCGTATTACAGATTGAAAAATCCTGACTGATGATTTTTCCGTCAATAACAACGGGACATTTATATCCTTGCTTTTCAGGCTTGAGCTGTAAATCCTTGCGTGTAACGGTGTCGTGGTCAGGCTTTAAAAGTACGCTGACCTGCCCGTTTGTTTCAACGATGGCATATTGCACCTGAGAAACGTCAAAAACGTCCTTTTGCCTTAACGCTTCAAGAAGGTCGTCAATAGTGAAGCGTAAATCCTTTAACAATTTTTGATTTAAAACACCGTCGTTAATAATAATCACGGGATTTCCTTGCATAACCGAACGGAATTTAATGCTTTTCATATTAAAAACAGAAGTTAAAATCTCAAAACCTACCAGTAAAAATATAGGAATTATGGTGTTAACGAGAGGAATGTCCGTGTCCTGAATGGGAATTGAAATAATTTGTGAAATAAGCAGGGTTACGACTAAATCCGACGGTTGCAATTCACCAATCTGTCTTTTCCCCATAATTCTCAGACTTACTACGGCTAAAAGATATAAAATAACAGTCCTTATAAGAGTTACAAACATATTATCACCGTTTTTATGTTTGCCTTAAAATACAGTAATATTCTGTAAAAATCGGCAAAATATATAAACGGTGATTTTTATGAACTGGTTTCAAAATAAAATTGATGAAATTACGGTAAAAAACAACAAAACAAAAGAAAAAGTTAAAGTGAACACTGATTTGCAAAGCAATATAAGATATTTCAAAGAGAGGTTGGGTAATTCCTTTGACGTAAAATACCGAAATTGTACCGTAAGCGAAAAGGCTTTCGTTTTTGTTATGCTTGACGGAATGTGCGACAGCCTTTTAATAACGGAGCAGATTATGAACCCCATTCTCAATGCTGATTTCAGCGGTGTCAGGGATGATAAAACTGTCTATGACGCCGCTGACCGTGTTACAGCCAGTATCGACAAATCCATTACAAACGATTTGAACAAGGCTATTGAGGAATTGATTTCGGGCAATCTTGTAATGATGGTTGAAGGTTGTGAAACGGCAATACTTTTCGGTGTGCAGAAATTCCCAAAACGACCCCCGAACGAGCCAAACACGGAAATGCAGGAAAGAGGTTCGAGAGAAGGCTTTGTTGAAAACTTTAAGGATAACGTGACAATGCTTCGCCGCCGTGTAAGAAGTCCTGAACTGAAAATCGAAATAGTTGAAGTGGGGGATACAAGCAAAACGCGAGTGTGCATCTGCTATTTTTCTGACCGTATTAACGGAAAAACACTTGAGTCTGTCCGCGAAAGATTAAAAAACGCAACTCTTGACACCGTGTTGGGCTCGGGATATATCCAAACCTTTCTCGACTCAAAGCACCCTTCAATATTCAGCGGAGTGGGAATGACGGAGCGTCCCGACGTTGCCGTGGCAAAAATGTCAGAAGGAAAAATTTGTATGATTGTTGACGGCACTCCCAACGCGTTGGTAGTACCTTATTTGTTAACGGAGCATTTTCATTCTCTTGACGATTATCTGAAACAGCCTTATTACGCAACCTTCGTCCGCAGTTTAAAGTTAATTGCATTTATATTCAGCACGTTTTTACCGGGACTTTATGTTGCAATTTGCACGTTTCATCAGGAAATTATTCCCGAAACGATGATTTTTGGAATAACGGGGCAGGAAAGCAGGACTCCGTTGCCCATTATGTTTGAGGCTTTTTTTATTCATATAATTTATGAGATTGTGCGTGAAGCGGGACTGCGAATGCCAAAAAGTGTGGGACACGCTATTTCAATAGTTGGCGCTTTGGTAATAGGGGATTCCGCCGTAACAGCGGGAATAATATCTGCACCGATGCTTATAATCGTAGGACTTACTGCGGTCAGCTCCTTTGTGATTTCAACACTTTACGAGCCTGTTGCAATTCTCAGGTTTACCTTTATTCTTGTGGGTGGAATAACGGGACTTTACGGTATAATGCTCGGCTTTGCCGTGGTGCTTGTTAATGCGGCGGCAATAAACCCTTATAACGTTCCGTTCACTTCACCTTTGTCACCGACGAAGACGGGCGCATTCCGTGACCTGCTCATTCGTGAAGGATGGCGTAAAATGGGAAAAAGAAAAATGCTTATTCAGAAGCTGGAGAAATAAATATGCCAAAAGAAAAAATCAGCAGTTTTCAGTTTTTTACAATGCTTTTTATCAGCAGAGCATTGACCACACTTACGTATCTATCATCTTACACTAAGGATATAAGATTGTCAGATATGCTCATCCAACCCATACCCAGAATAGCAATGGGAATTATAATAATGCTACCAGTGTATTTTTTATACAAAAAACACCCTGATAAGAGCATTTTCGACAGAATTCGTGAGAAATCACCAATCTTTGCAAAGGTCTCTGCAATTGCTTTTTCAAGCGTTTTTTTATATTTTACTGTCGTAACGTTAGCAAGGCTTGACGTGTTTGCAGGGACGGTGGTTTTCCCCGAAACCAACGTTGATTTTCTTATAATTTTTGCAGTAATCTGTTGCGCTTACGGTGCGTTTTTAGGGTGGGAAGCCTTGGGACGAAGCGCGGTGCTTTCGGCATTTTTAGTCGTTCCTGCAATAATATTCATTCTAATAAATCTTGTTGACAAGGCAGACCTTCTCAATTTGTCGCCCGTTTTTTATAACGGCGTTACTCCCGTGTTGAAAACAGCGGTTGATTCAATGGGACAAACCGTTGAATATGCAATAATAGCAGTAGCCTTACCAAAGGTCAGCGGTAAAAAGGTGAAGGGATTTTTAATTTGGCTGATTTCACAAACCGCCTTGATGGGAATACTTTTTTTCTTTGCAGGCACAGTTATGGGAAACTTTGCATCAACTCAGCTTTTCCCGTTTCACACGTTGGCAAGTCTTGCTCAGTTTTCAATGTTTGACCGACTTGACGCAGTTTTCACAAGCGTGTGGATTTTAGGCGCGTTTATAAAAGCGGGACTTTTAATATATCTTCAGGCAGAGCTTATTTCCGGAGAATTCCCTAAAATATCAAGGCGTATTTTTATTGCGGCAATCGGGCTTGTAACAATTGTGCTGAATTTGTTTGTGTCCGCAGAAATTCAAAGGTTTTCATATATGGACAGTTCAAAAATCAAAATTGTTCTGACGGTTATATCCGCCTTTGCAATTCCTTTGATTGTTCTTGTTTTTAAATGGGGTGACAAAAAATGCGTAAAGCAATAGCAGTTTTCGTTGCGGTTTTATTGGCGATATTTCTGTTCAATGAAAAAGAAATTTATAAAAAGGATATAAGAAATCGGCTTGTAATTCAGGGGATAGGCATTGATTTGAACGATGACGGCACTTACACCGTAACCTTGCAGACCATTGACACAAATGCTCAGGAAGCGGCGTCGGCTGAGGGTGCTTCTCAACCGCCAATCAGAACTTATAAGCTGACGGGGGATACCGTTTATACCACTATTAAGGGCGTAACTGAAATAGAAGGCAAAATCCCGCTTTATTCTCAAAACAGAATAATTATACTGGGTAAAAGCATAACGGAAAACAAAATGGACGACGTAATTGATTTTTTCGTCCGTGACGTTGAAAACAGCTCGTCGGTTTATATTGCTTCGGCAGAAAACACCGCAAACGAAATACTTGAAGCAGAAAATGAGGGTAAATATATCAGCGCCAAAAGCATTGAAACGGGAATAAGCTCTCACGAGTTTGATGCAAAAATATTCGGTATTCAGCTTTATGAGGTAATAAACCGTTACAATTCAGGCACGAAGGACTTTGCGTTACCGCTTTTGTCCGTTGTGGAAACGGATAAGAGAAAAAGCGTTGAAATAATCGGTACGGCGATTTTTAACAACACCCGTTACAGAGACTTTTTGTCGAAGGACGACACGGTTTATCTGAACTTTTTGTCCGACAGGGTTTATAACGCGGCTTTGAGCTTTGATTATAAGGATACGAGAATTTCGTTGAATATAATCGACTCAAAAACAAAGAGAAAATTAAGCTTCTACGACAACCGACCGAGATTTGACGTTAAAGTTAAAATTACCGTTGATATTGCAGAAATCAGCGGGGGAGTGTCAAATGCTTTAAGCCGTGAACAGCTTGAAGATATAAAAATACAGGCCGAAAATTATATTTCAGAGAGAATTTCAGAAACGCGGAAAAAACTTTATGAGAATTATGAAAGTGATGCTTGTGGTCTGGGAAGATTAATTTATATTTGTGAAAAAGATTTTTACAAAGAAAACGAAAAAAACATCGACTCCGTAATGCAAAACAGCATTTTTGAAGTCGATGTGGATTTAAAAATTCGTCGTGTAGGACACGAGTTTATTGAACTGCTTTAGCTTCGTGAGTCGCGGATAATCATATTGCAAAGGTCGTCAAAGCCGATTGGCCGGCTGAGATAATAACCTTGAACAATGTGACAGCCTTGCTCTTTCACATAAGAATATTGCTCTTCAGTTTCAACACCCTCGGCAATGAGAGTCATTCCCAACTGCTTTGCCATTGAGATGATACATTCAATAATGTTTTTGCCTCTCGGGTGGTTGTAATCGTCAATAAAGGTTTTGTCAAGTTTTAGGAAATCAACGGGCATTGACTTGAGAAGCATCAATGAGGAGTAACCCGTACCGAAGTCATCCATCAAAATTTTAAAGCCTGATTTGTGAAGTTTTCTCAGCAATTTAATAAAGATTTTATTATTTTCAAAAAGTGTGGTTTCAGTAATCTCTAACTGAAGGCGAGAAATATCGGCGCCTGTTTCTTTAACGATTTCAAGATACTTTTCAGTAAATTTTGAGTCGTAAAGAGATTGCTGAGACACGTTTATTGAAACGTCAATCAGGTTAAGACCTTTTTTGCTCATTTCAACCTGCATTTCACAAGCCTTTTTGAAGACGATACGGTCAATGTCTTTAATAAAACCGCGTTCTTCCGCAAGCGGAATAAAGTCGTTCGGCGAAACGGTTGTGCCGTCAGGCTTTATCCAACGGATAAGCGTTTCTGCACCGCAAAGTTTGTCGTCCGTGGTGCTGAACTGTGGCTGGAATACAATTGAAAGCTCGTCGTTTTCGATTGCGTGAACAAGCTCGTCAGCAAAAATCTTGCGTTCGGTAAGCTGCTTTTTCAAGGTTTCGTTATAGATTGAAACAAGGCAGTCGCTGTCGCCTTTAATAAGGGATTTTGCCATAACGGCGCTGTTCTGCATCTGCTGAATATTCGTGTTCTTTTCTTCAATAAGGTAAACACCGATGCTTGGCGTGAGAATATAATCAGCCATTGCAGAGTTTTCAAGAGTAGCGCATTTACAACAGAATTCATCAAGACGTTTTTTCAGTTCAGCTTCATTGTTGCAATACATAAATACTGCAAAACGGTCAGCGGCAATTCTGCCTACAAATTCATTTTCACCTAAAATACTTTCCCAAGTTGAATAGATAAATTTGATGGTGTTGTTGCCTTGCTCATAGCTGTAATAGTCGTTAATAAGTTTAAAATTATCAAGGTCCATAACGATATAAGCGGCTTTTTTGCCCTTGATTAACTCTTTTTTAACGTCAACGCAGAATTTAGCGTAAGATGAACCGCCCGTCAGACTGTCTGTGTAAAGAATTTTGTCAAGCTCTGCCTTTTTGCGTCTTTCAGCAGATACGATAATGTAAATAAGCATCGAGAAAAGACAAATAAGGAAGAAGCACATTGATGACACGATAACGAGAATGATATTTCTGTTGGCAGTAACGTTGGCAGAAGGCACAACGGAGAACAAATACCAACCGTTAAAATTAAGGGGAGCATAGTAGAGATAAAACTCGGTGTTTTGAGTTGAAGTCAAAACACCCGACTCACCGTTTTTCATATCCTCTTGAATATCTATTATTCTTGAACCGTTATATTTTTCATCAAGTGGCAAGGAAAAGAAAATGTTACTGATATTGCGATACTGCGGATTGGTATGAGTACTTATGATGTTGCTTCCGTCGTAGTCAACAATATAGAAAAATTCGGAGTTGTTAAAAGAATCCGTATCAAAATTATGCTTAATTTCGTCAAGAGTAAAGGACATAAATAAAATAGTTTTAATTTCGCCTTCAAAGTATAACGGATATTGCATAACAAAAATAGCGTCGCCGTCAATACTTTCGCTGGAACTCATTGCATAAACGGTAAGACCTTTTTCTCTTACACAAGCTTCAAGATATTTTGTTGTGGGAAGTGCGCAATGAATGTCATCAGACGTATAGCCGTTACCCTCCAAGTCAACAATACCGTATCTTTTATATTCAATCTGAGACGGAATTTCGCCAAGACTTTTAATTGCTTTTTCGGGATTTGTGATTACTTCAGGGTCAATGCTTTGGGCAAGACTTTCAAGGAATTGCGCTTGCTCCTGAAATTTAAAACCGATTGCTTCGGCATTCTTTTTGGAAATTTCTTCAAGGAAGGTCTGATTTTGATAATCAAGAATTCTTGTCACAAGCATAGGAGATGCAATAAGCGCTATAAGAGCCATAAGGCATAAAAATCCTAGAATAATGTATTTTATAAACGGTTTGATTTTTTTCATAAATTTGTCACCGCCAAAACTTCAAATTTTCCTATTCTAAATTATATCAAATTTAACCAAAAAAAGAAATGGTAATAATCAATAAAAGAATATTGAAAATTTAATGCATAATAACTAATTTTATCATTTCTGTTAATTGACAGTAATACTTAAAAGGTGTAAAATCTATATGTAAAAATATGCCTTGAAAAAGGAGAAGATTAAAATGACAATTAAAGAAAAATTTGATTTGTGGTGCTCGTTTGACGGTGAAACAAAAAATGAGCTTACGGCAATATCCGATGAAAAGGAAATCGAAGACAGATTTTATAAGGATTTGGAATTCGGTACGGGCGGACTTCGCGGTATTATGGGTGCAGGTCCAAACCGAATGAATAAATATACAATCGCAAAGGCAACGAAAGGCTATGCCGATTATCTCAAAAGCCGTTTTGACGGGGATATAAGCGTTGCAATCGCTTACGATTCACGAAACAATTCACAGTATTTCTCTCAGGTTGCGGCAGGGGTGCTTTCAGCAAACGGAATTAAGGTTTATATTTATAATACCTTGATGCCAACACCTGTGCTTTCTTTTACAGCAAAGCATTTAGGCTGTAATGGTGGTATTGTGCTTACAGCAAGTCATAATCCAAAGGAATATAACGGTTATAAAATCTATGACGAAAAGGGCTGTCAGTTAGTGCCTGAGTTTGCAAGTCAAGTAATCGGATTTGTAAATGAAATCACAGATTTGAAATCAGTTGAGATTATGGATTTTGACGAGGGTGTAAGAAGTGGCAAAATCGTTGTAATCGGTGAAGAAGTGCTTGATGAATTCCTCAATGAAGTTAAAAAGCAGTCAATTTATGAGGAAAAATCCGACCTTAAAATTGTTTATACCGCACTTCACGGTACAGGTAATATTCCAGTACGTAAAGTTCTTGAAAATATGAACGTTTCAATAGTGAAATCACAGGAATTGCCTGACGGTAATTTCAGCACGGTTCGTTCACCGAATCCTGAAGAAAAAGACGCTCTTACGTTGGGTATTCAACAGGCAAAAGATGAAAATGCAGATTTAGTATTGGGTACTGACCCTGACTGTGACCGTGTGGGTACTGCGGTTTTACATAACGGTGAATACGTGCTTATGACAGGCAACCAGATTGGTGCATTGCTTGTTGATTTTGTTCTTTCACACAAGAAAGATACATTAAATCCAAAGTCAACACTTGTAAAAACTATTGTTACAAGTGAGGTTGGTGCTGATATTGCAAGAAGCTATGGACTTCAGATTGTTGATACTCTCACAGGCTTTAAATATATCGGTGACCAGATTGGTAAATATGAAATAAACGGAGACCGTGAATTTGTAATCGGTTATGAAGAATCCTATGGCTACCTTGTCGGCACTCACGCAAGGGATAAAGATGCCGTTGTGTCTTCAATGCTGATTTGTCAGATGGCGGCATATCACAAGAAAAACGGCAGAACGCTTGTTGACGCGCTGAATAGCATTTATGCAAAATACGGCTTTTATCTTGATGCGCTTGACACTTTCGTGTTAAAGGGCAAAGACGGTGCTGAAAAAATTCAAAGCATAATGGCAGATATGCGTGAAAACGGCGAAAAACTTTTCGATAATATCCAAAAAGTACTTGACTATTCAAAGGGTATTGACGGTTTGCCAAAAGAAAACGTGCTTAAATACGCATTTACCGACGGAAGCTGGATAGCAATTCGCCCATCAGGTACAGAGCCAAAACTTAAGGTTTATTACTCAATGTGTGGTGAAACAAGAGAAATTGCAACTGAGAAGTTAGAAAATATTCGTTCAGTTTTAAAGAATGTAATTGGGGGTTAAATTATGGAAAGATATATCAATCTTATTATTAAACCTAAACTGCAGGGCGACGGCGGTGAA
The DNA here is from genome assembly GCA_045633505.1 of Candidatus Fimenecus sp. GTDB lineage: Bacteria > Bacillota > Clostridia > Oscillospirales > Acutalibacteraceae > Fimenecus. The sequence goes on from JAZQYK010000093.1 coordinate 22,924, forward strand.
ATTGATTTCGTGTCCTATGAGGACGGAATTTTAACTGTGCTTTTACAGGGAGAATGTTCAAAATGCCTTATTGTTGACCGCTGTATCGCTTGGATTGAAAGCGAAATTATGCGTGATATGGGTGAAAGTGTAAAAGTAGTTGCACAGAAGAAAAAGCCTTTCTTCTGGGACAAGGACTAAAAGGGGGACGCAAAGTATGGCTCATATAAAAGTAGTAAGAAGAAGTATGCGTCCTGAAGAATGGACAGATTTACGCTTCGGTTGGCTTAAAAGATATATTTATGACGAAAAATTCGAGATTGAAAATTTAAGAGTCCGTGACGCTCGTCAGACTGCAGAAATGCAATATGATTATTACCCTGAGGGATGGAGAAATCTTCGAAAAGGGGATATGTATTTCACTCCCGACGGAACTGCATTTTTTGATGCTGACGTGACAATCCCTGAAAAACTTCGTGGAAAAGAACTGTGGTTTTCACTTAAAACTGCCGCTGAAATTATCGTTAAAGTAAACGGTAAATATGTTGGCGGTGTTGACCCTAACCGTGACAGAATTCTCTTGACACCTTATCTTGATAGCGACATTCTCCATTTTGAGATGGAGGGCTATAACCGTTCAAAGCCTGATGACGAAAGGAACCCTGAGTCACTTTCAGTCCGCGGTTGCCGTCAGATTTTTGAGGGGGCTTATCTTGCCACAATCAATCATACGGTGCTTGACTTGGTTTATGACCTTGAGTTGCTTTTGGATATTGCTAAAAGTGACCTTTTCAATGAGGATTATCGCAATTTCTTAAACCGAGAAATCAATAATGCGCTCAATCTTATTGATTTTGATGATTTGAAAAACGAAGACGTTGCAGCTGCAAAAAAATATGTTGACGATGTAATTTATGCGAATGATGATTACAAGGGTAACGGTGATGTAGCCCTTATCGCACATTCACACCTTGATATTGCATATTACTGGAGAAGAATTCACTCCGTACAGAAAAATCTTCGCACAATTCTCATTCAGTTGAGACTTATGGATAGATATCCTGATTTCAAATACACTCATACTCAGGCTTATACTTACGAAATGCTTGAAAAGTATTATCCCGATGTGTTTGAGGAATTAAAGGAAAAGGTTGCTAACGGTCAGTTTGAGCCTGTTGGGGCTATGTACGTTGAGCCTGACTGTAACATTCCTTGTGCTGAAAGTTTAATCCGTCAGTTTATGTATGGTCAGCATTATTTCCGTGAAAAGTTTGGCAAGACAATTAAAAACTGTTGGTTGCCTGACGTTTTTGGTAACTCTTGGATTTTACCTCAAATCCTTAAAAAGAGTGGTGTTGACTATTTTGTATCAAATAAAATGTCAACCTGGAATGATACAAACCGTTTTCCACATAACAACTTTATCTGGAAGGGTATTGATGGCAGTGAGGTTTATGCCTGTGTGCCACCAACTCACTTTATAACTTGGAATATGCCTTCACAGATTCAGGAAAACTGGGAAGCATATCAGGACAAAAATCAAGGCGGACAAACAATGTCTATGTTCGGTTACGGTGACGGCGGCTCAGGTTGTACCGAAGAAATGATTGAGGTTATGCACCGTTTCAATAAACTTTCAATTATGCCGAAAACCGAGCATATCAGCGGTCAGGAATTTCTTGAGAAAAATCTTAAGGATAATAAAAATCTTGCTAAATGGGACGGCGAGCTTTATCTTGAAATGCACCGTGGCACGTTCACCACAAAGTCAAAGATGAAGCGTTATAACCGTCAGCTTGAATATAAACTCCGTGAGGCTGAAATCGTTTCAACACTCCGTCATTTAAAGGGTGCTTCTTATCCTCACGAGGAAATTCGTGATATTTATAAAAAACTTCTTATAAATCAATTCCACGATATACTCCCCGGTAGCCATATTACTCCTGTCTATCGTGACGCTATGGACGATTATGAAGAAATCGACGCAAGACTTGACAAGATTTTAGGTTCAGGTGAAAAGTATTTCAATTCTCTCAATTTCCCTCGTACTCATCTTACATTCATTGAGGACGAAAATGGAAAGAGTATCCGTTATGGTAAACAGGGTAATTGGGTAATTCCAAATCTTCCTGCGCTTTCCTGCGGCGAAATTCCTTGGCGTACTTATGCAGGGGATTGGTGTGAAATCGGCAGAAAAATCATTACTCCGTTCTATGAAATTGAGTTTGAATATGACGGTAGCATCAAGAGTCTTTACGATAAAGAACTTGACCGTGAATGGACAAATGGTGAATTCAATAAGCTGAAACTTTATAAGGATAACCCTGGTGTTTATGATGCTTGGGACATTCTCCCTAATTATAAGGACCGTGAGGTTGAAGTTAAGATTATTTCACCTCTCAAAACCGTTGAGAAAAATTCAGAGGTTGCATCCTTTGAATGTATTCTTGGTACTGAAAAAAGCACTTGGAAGCGTATTATCCGTGTATTCCGTCAGTCCCGTGGTATCGAGGTCGAAAATGTGGTTGACTGGAATGAAAAACACGTACTCGCAAAGGCACAGTTTGATTGTAACGTGTTAACACGTAAGGCTGTTTGCGACACAAGTGCAGGCTTCGTTGAAAGAGAAACTCACAGAAACACTACTTGGCAACAGGCTCGTTTTGAGGTTTGTCATCACAAGTGGGCTGATATGGCTGAAACTGATGGCGGTATTGCTCTTATTAACGATTCAAAATACGGCATCGGCTTCCTTGAAAACTCAATGAGCTTAAGCCTTCTTCGTGCAACAATCCGTCCTGACGTTACAAGTGATATTGGTCACCACGAGTTTTCATATATGATTTATCCTCACAGTGATGATTTCGTGAAGGCTGAAATCAATAATATCGCTTTTGAATACAATGTGCCACTTCGCAAGGCTGATTTAACCTGCGAAAACTCCTTCGGTGAGCTTTATATGCAGACAATGAAAATGAGTGAAAATGGCAAAATGATTGTTGTTCGCTTGTCCGAGCAGAACGGCCGTCGTGGTAAGATTGAATTGGGCGGTAAAGTTAAACTTCTCAACTTCCTTGAAGATGTCATCGAAGAAACAGACGTAATTTCATATAAGCCATTTGAAATTATCACAATCGGCATTGAAACTTGATTCTTTTTCCGCAATACTGTGGTCAAATTTGAATTTGTCGGGATGTTTATGACACCAATATGGTCGGTTCTCGGCTCCCCTGAAAGGGGAGCTGTCGAGCGTATGCGAGACTGAGGGGTTTGTTGTTTAATTGAATAACCCCTCTGTCACTTCGTGACATCTCC
>JAZQYK010000094.1:0-3979 GCA_045633505.1 Candidatus Fimenecus sp.
CTACAGCAAAGAACAACAGTTAATTCTCGATATAAATCTCTAACGAGATTTTCGATATATGCTTCGCATTCGATATATTAATGAATATCCTCGCCAAAGGCGAGATATGTTCATTAATTCGATATGTTCACTTCGTGAACGAGAAAATAAAGGTGAAAAAAATGAAAAAATTACTGAACAAAAAAGAAATATCTCCATCTTGCTCATATTGTGCTTATGGAAAATGTGCGCCTGACGGCGAAACTGTGCTTTGCAAGAAAAAAGGCATTGTTGAAAAGGACTCGGCTTGTAAGAAATTTACTTATGACGTGCTTAAAAGGCAGCCGAAACGCCCAAAGAAATTAGAAACGTTCAACCCTGACGATTTTTCGTTGTAAATATGTATAAAAAATCCCTCGTAGAAACTTCTACGAGGGATTTGATTTTGTTATTTAATTACTTTCTGCTCTTGAAAAGGTCGAGAATGTCGTCCATATTGTCATCGTCAGCACCGAAGTTGCTGTTTGAGCTGATGTCATAAGATGTGTGTGGCTTCTTTGCCATACCGTTTGAATCAAGACCAAAGCCTGTTGCGATAACAGTAACAATCATTTCATCGTCAAGTTTGTCGTCAAAAGCAACACCGAAGATGATGTTTGCATCTTCATCTGCTTCAGCGCGGATAATACCAGCTGCTGTATCAACGTCTTCAAGAGTAATGTCAGGTGATGCTGTAATGCTGATAATAACACCCTTTGCACCTGTGATTGTTGTTTCAAGAAGTGGGCTTGAGATTGCATCGTGTGCAGCCTGTTCAGCCTTGTCCTTACCACTTGCACGGCCGATACCCATATGAGCGTGACCTGCATCCTTCATAACTGCTGTAACGTCAGCGAAGTCGAGGTTAATGAACTGTGGCATTGTGATAAGCTCTGTAACTGAGTTTACACCCTGACGAAGAACGTCGTCAGCAATTGCGAAAGCGTTTGCAAACGTAAGCTTCTGGTCAGGAAGATATTTAAGTCTTTCGTTAGGAATAACGATAAGAGAGTCAACATGCTGTGAAAGTTCAGCGATACCAGCCTCAGCCTGTTTCATACGACGGCTGCCTTCAAATGCGAAAGGCTTTGTAACGATACCAACTGTAAGGATACCCTTTTCTTTTGCGATTTCAGCGATGATTGGAGCAGCACCTGTACCTGTTCCGCCGCCCATACCGGCAGTAACGAATACCATGTGAGTACCTGAAAGTGCCTCAATGATTGCGTCACGGCTTTCTTCAGCTGCCTTCTGGCCGATTTCCGGCTTTGCACCAGCACCCTGACCTGAAGTAACTTTTTCACCAATCTGGATTTTCTGAGTTGCCTGTGAGAAACCGAGAACGTGCTTATCAGTATTGATTGCAATAAGCTCAACACCGTTGATGCCAGCCTTTGCCATACGGTTAATTGCGTTTCCGCCGCCACCGCCGACACCGATTACTTTAATGTTTGTAATGTCCTCATAACGATTATCAATTTCGAATGCCATTTTAACATCCTCCTATGTATAGAAAATTTCACACCTATTGATTATATAATTACAGTTTATTTTATCACTAACTGAAAATAAATGCAATACATAATTTATAGATTTTTTTACAAATTTATGGGATTTTTGCGATTTTTTAGTATTTAAGCAGCTTTTTCAGTAGTGGATTCTTCAACTGATGAAGTTTCTTCAGTAGTTGACTCCTCTGAAACAGACTCGGGTTCAGTAGTTGACGTTTCCTCTGACCAATAACCTTTACCCTCAACAGTCAGGTTAATTGTACCGCGATAAAACTCGTTTTCTTCGTCCTGCGTTTCGATTGCCGCTTGACCGAGCGCTAATTTTTTCGACAGATTGCTTCTGTCCGTTTCACCCAGTTCAAGAGTTATTCTGCCCTGATAAACAAGCTTTATGTTATAAACGTCAGACAAATCTATGGCAGTAATACCTTCAAGTCCACATTCAGCACAGGCTTCGCGAATTTGGAAAAGTTTGTCGAGAGCAACTTCTTTTTCAATTTCAATATTCCGTCCCGTTTCAGCAGAAAGGATGTTGCCCAAATTCAGCAAAATTATATTTTCGCCGATATATTCAACGTCTTTTTCAAGAACCTTGCCATTTTCATTTAACAAAGTAAAATAGCCATCTGCCGTTGTAGCATAAACTGCATCGGTTTTGGTGATTTGCAACTCAAGCCCCGATGGCAGATGCCTTTTTACTTTAACCGAGCCCACATAAGGCAGACTCTCGGTGATAGTCTCATTTATTTTTCTTTTTGAAGTGAAAATGAGATTATCCCCTATATTCACACCGCTTTCATTCACCACTTGGTCTGATGAATAAACGGCGTCCCCTGTCACAGTTATTTCACTTATATTAAAAAACATTGTCAGCACAAAAATTATACCTGCAAGAAGAAAAATCAATCCAAGAACGGAACGAATGATAATCTTTTTCCGTCTGTTCTTTTTTCTTCTCTGGGCAGTACGGTTCATTATCCGTTCATTACCCGACATTTGACTCGTTCGGGTTGTGCTTCGATTGTTGCTGGTCTTTTTCAACATCATTCACCCTTTTAATATCTGCACCAAGGCTTTTGAGCACCTTTTCAGGTGTTTCATAGCCTCTGTCAATGTGATGGATATCGGAAATTTCAGTTGTACCCTCCGCGCAAAGTCCTGCAATAAACATTGCAGACCCGCCACGCAAATCCGTGGAGCGCACGTTGGCACCGTTTAATTTTCTTACTCCCTCAATTACCGCTACTCTGCCCTCAACATTGATTTTTGCACCGAATCGGATTAACTCGCCGATATGCTTGAAACGGCTTTCAAAAATGTTTTCCGTTATAACGCTCGTGCCGTCCGCAACACAGGTCAGTGCCATCATCTGAGCTTGAACGTCCGTTGGAAATCCCGGGTGCGGCATTGTGCGGATTATTCTTATTCTCTTCAGTCTTGGCGGTGCATTGAGATACACCTGATGACCGTTTACAACTATATCGCACCCTGCCTCACGAAGCGGTTGGAGTGTTGGTCCGATATGGGAAGGAATTATATTTCTAAGGCAGATTTTACCGTTGGTAACTGCCGTAGCGATTAAATAAGTTGAGGCTACAATTCTGTCAGGAATAACACTGTGTTCAGTACCTTTTAGCCTTGTAACGCCTTCAATTGTTATTGTGCTGTCACCTGCACCGTGAATTCTTGCTCCACAGCGGTTAAGAAAATCGGCTAAATCGCTGATTTCGGGTTCACGGGCGGCATTGGTAATTATTGTAGTCCCCTTTGCAAACGTTGCGGCAAGAATAATATTTTCCGTTGCGCCAACGCTTGGAAAAGAAAGGGTTATTCGAGTACCCGTTAAGCCATTCTTTTCAGCAGAGCAGACGATATTGCCGTTTTCGTTGGTGATTTCTGCACCGAACTGTTGCATCGAAGACAAGTGTAAATCAATGGGGCGGAGTCCGATTTCACAGCCACCGGGAGTTGAAAGCACCGCTTTACCCATTCTGCCGAGTATTCCGCCTAAAAACACAATGGAGGAGCGCATTTCACGCATCAGCTCGTCAGGAACGTCACTTTTGTTGACTCCCGTTGAGTCCACGGTTATAGTGTGGTCCTCACGGGTCACGTTACAACCAAGATAACGGAGAATTTTAATCGTTGCGTCCACATCCGAAATGATGGGACAATTATGTATTACTGATATTCCGTCAACAAGCAAGGTTGCGACAAGTATCGGCAACACAGAGTTTTTGGCTCCCTGAACGGAAATTTCGCCGTTCAGTTTTCTTGAACCGTTTATAATGATTTTATCCAAATTTCACACGCCCTTTACAGTATGAGAAAATACGTTACATACTATGCAAAGGAAGTGTTTTTGGTTAAACCTTATTGATTAAGCGCGGTTATAATTCTGCAAATTTCAGAAAGTGCGTTAAGCTTTGCTTTTTCACTGCATTTTCTTG
>JAZQYK010000095.1:0-6756 GCA_045633505.1 Candidatus Fimenecus sp.
TGAGGCTCAGGCTGCTGAAATTCTTCAACAGGCAAGAGCGCAGGCAACAGAAATTGTTGAACAGGCAAGACAGAGTGCAACTGAACTTACAGAGCAGGCAAGAAACTGGTCTAATGAAATGCGTACAAGCGCAAGTGAATATGTTGAAAGCATCGTTGCCGTTGCTGACGAAACTCTCACAAATTCAGTTAACGAAATCCGCCGTGCACGTCAGCATCTTCGTGCTGCATCACAGTCAAAGCGCGTTGACGAATAAATAGAGTCTGTTTTTACTGTAACTTCCTCGAAATACCATTGTGCGTCTTGCGGTTTTCCGTTGTTACAGAAAAATATTCTCATATTTGTATCAGGCTTTAATACGGATTTTTAAGGCTACATATTTAAAAAATATTATAAATTTACACCTCGCCGCATATTTATTTATATAAATTGTGTTCGAGGTGTTAATTTATGTTTATCTACTCAATAAAGTCAAAACAAATCAAGGCTTTTTTACTTGTACTGTTTGTAGTAATCACTATAATCAGTCTTTTTATATTGTCAAGGGAAAGCGAAGGCGTGTCAAATGACGAGTCAATAAGCGTTAAAGCATCAACGGCTGAAGAACGTATAAGCTTTTTGTCTCAATTCGGATGGGAAATTGATGAAGAACCCGTTGAGGTGAGTGAGGTCATTATTCCGTCGGAGTTTGACGAGACTTATACTCAGTATAATGAAATTCAGATAGCGCAAGGCTTTGACTTGTCAACTTATGCAGGTATGCGCGTGAAACGATGGACCTATTCCGTAAAGAATTATAAAGGCTATGAAAATCAAAGCTGTATCCGTGCAAATATCTTGGTTTATGACGGACTCGTTGTGGGCGGTGACGTCTGTTCAATTGAGCTTGACGGATTTATGCATGGCTTCAGCAGTGAAAATTAAAGGATAAGTATGGAAAGATTAGATAAGATTTTAGCATCTCAGGGCACTTTGTCGCGAAAAGACGTAAAAGAATTTATAAAACAGGGCAGGGTAACCGTTAACGGTGTTGTTGCGAAAAAAAGTGACGTTAAAGTTGATATAAATGCTGACGAAATTCTTTTTGACGGTGAATTGCTGTCTCTTAAAAAGCATATTTATATTATGTTGAATAAACCGCAGGGAGTTATTTCGGCAAGTGACAGTAAGGACGATGAAACCGTTGTGGATTTAGTCCCTGATGAGCTTTTCCGCAAGGGACTTTTTCCTGCGGGTCGTCTTGATAAGGACACGACGGGCTTCGTGCTGATAACCGACGACGGCGATTTTGCCCACAGAATACTGTCACCTAAAAATCATATTTTCAAAACTTATCTTGCAACACTCGAACATTCCTTGACGGAAAGTGACGTGAAAATGCTTGAAAACGGTATAACTCTTGCCGATGGGACAACCCTCAAGGAAGCAAAAGTGAAGATTTTGGAAGATGGTGAAAATCCATTGGTGCAGATTGAAATTTGCGAGGGAAAATATCATCAGGTAAAAAGAATGTTTGCAGCGGCGGGTAATAAGGTTATTGCTTTGCACCGTTCAAAAATGGGTCAATTGGAGTTAGACCCCGCTTTAACCCCCGGCGAATGCCGCGAAATCACCGAAAATGAACTTCTTTTAATTGAAAAAAGATAAAGTTTTCGTCATTTTAACCAATGAAAAATTGAATAAAAAAATTGCTTTAATGCGTTAAATGTCAAAAAAATATGTGTTTTTTTGTGAAAAATGTAATAAAAAAATAAAAAAATATCAAAATTTACTTGCAAAACTGCATTTAATTGTGTAAAATACATAGTGTTCCAATAGTGAATTTGTATAAAAGGTGGTATTAACCATGTCTAACAGATTATTTCAAGGGATAGTTCACCAGATGGTTGACGTTGTTGACAGAACCTTTGGTGTTATAGATGAAACAGGTACTGTTATTTCTTGCAGTGAGCTTGGGAGAATCGGTGAGGTTCATTCAAATACAGTTGCTGATGTTTTTGCTTCAACAGAAAGAATGGTTGCTGACGGATATACATATCAGGTTTTCGGTGTGTTGATGCATCCTGAATATGCAATCTTTGTTGAGGGTGATGATGAAATCGCGGCAAGATATGCATCAGTTCTTGCAGTTTCACTTTCAACTATCAAACAATATTACGACGAGAAATATGACCGCGGTAATTTCATCAAGAATATAATTCTTGACAATATTCTTCCTGGCGATATTTATATTAAGGCTCGCGAGCTTCATTTTAACAGCGACGTTTCAAGAGCAATTCTTCTTATCAGAATTACTGAAAATAACGACGTTTCTGTTTTTGAGGTTATTCAGGACCTTTTCCCTGACAAGACAAAGGATTTCGTTATCAATATCAACGAAACCGATATTGCTCTTGTTAAAGAGGTTAAGCACAATATCGAACCAAAGGACCTTGAGAAATTAGCACGTTCAATTGCTGATTCATTGGGCACTGAATATTATACTCACGTGCTTGTTGGTATCGGTACTGCTGTTGACAATATTAAGGACTTGGCGCGTTCTTTCCGTGAAGCTCAGATTTCTCTTGAGGTTGGCAAGGTGTTTGATACGGAAAAAACAATTGTAAGTTATGAAAATCTTGGTATTGCAAGACTTATTTATCAGCTTCCGACAACGCTTTGCGATATGTTCCTTCGTGAAATCTTTAAGCGCGGCTCAATTGAAAGTCTTGACCACGAAACACTTTTCACAATTCAAAAATTCTTTGAGAATAATCTTAACGTTTCTGAAACGTCAAGAAAATTGTTTGTTCACAGAAATACTCTTGTGTATCGTCTTGAAAAAATCAAGAAGCTTACAGGCCTTGATTTAAGAGAGTTTGACGATGCAATCGTCTTTAAAGTAGCATTGATGGTTAAGAAATACCTTGATGCTAACCCGATTAAATACTAATTTAATATCAATGTAGGGCGGGGGCTTGCTCCCGCCGTTATTTTTTTTGTTTACTTGTTTATATTGCACATACAAACAAACAACTCTTTGTGCAAAGTGCTGATAAATATGAACTTTTGTTAAAAAACAGGACAAACACAATATTTTGTGGTATAATGTGTATAATTATTAGTTATAATGTGTTATTATGTGCAGATATAGCTAAATAAAATAAAGGATAAGGTGCATATTGTGATTGAATTTAAAAATGTTTCAAAAACATATGAAAACGGTACACATGCCCTTCAGAACGTATCAATAACCATTCACGACGGTGAATTTGTTTTCGTTGTTGGTGCATCAGGTGCAGGTAAAAGTACATTTCTTAAAATCATAATGAGAGAACAGGTTGCCAACAGCGGTACTGTTGTTATCAATAATTATAATCTCAATACTATCAGAAAGAGAGATATTCCTAAATTCAGAAGAACGATGGGTATTGTTTTCCAGGATTTCCGTCTTATTCAGAATATGACGGTTTATGATAACGTTGCGTTTGCAATGCGTGTTATCGGCGCAAAGGAAAAAGAAATCCGCAAAAGAGTGCCTTACGTGTTGAGTCTCGTCGGTCTTACCTCAAAGGCAAGACAGCTTCCAAATCAGCTTTCGGGCGGTGAACAGCAAAGAGTCGCTCTGGCACGCGCGTTGGTTAATAATGCAGGTATTATTATCGCCGACGAGCCAACTGGTAACATCGACCCTGAAATGTCCTATGAAATTATGGAACTTCTCAACCACATCAACAATAACGGCACAACTATTGTTATGGTTACGCATGAGCACGACCTTGTGCGCCGCTTTAATCACCGTGTCGTTACAATTGAACAGGGTGTAGTGGTTTCTGATACCGGTCCAAAATTTAAAGAAGAGGTTGTACATACAACTGTTGCCGAGGCTGAAACAACCGCTGAAAAAATCGAGGCTGCTGAGCAGGAAATTCTCGAGCACGTTGAGCAGTCCTATGTTGAAGTTAAAGAAGCAGAACAGAAAATCGAAGAAAAGCCAAATACTTCATATTATATCCAGCCAAACAGTGACAATGAGCTTGAAGAGTTTATGAAGAACTACGGTCTTGACGATGACTTTGATTATTCAAAATATCTTAATACTGAAGACGGAGGTGCTGAAGAATGAAAGGTGCAAGTTTAAAATCCCTTACAAAAGCAGGCTTCCGTAACGTGTGGGTTAATCGCTTGATGTCTTTGGCATCAATAACCGTTTTAATGGCTTGTCTCGTTATTATCGGTCTTGGCACGATGATTTATTTCAATATCAACGCCTTGCTTGACAACATTGAAAGCCAGAACGTTGTTATGGTTTACGTTCAGGACGGCGTTTCCGATGAGGACACGAGCCGAATGGGTAACGAAATCAAGGTTATGGAAAACGTTGAGGATTGTATTTTCGTTCCGAAAGAAGATGCTTTTCAGGCTCAGCTTGAAAGTATGGGCGACGATGCAGTGCTTCTTGAGGGACTTGAGGAAAATCCGCTTCCCGATGCTTATAAGGTCGTTGTTGCCGATTTGACTCAGTTTGATACAACAGTAAATCAGCTCAAAGCATTGTCAAACGTCGAAAGTGTGCGTGAAAACAGCGATTTGGCTGACAAACTTGTAAGTGTAAGAAAGGCAGTCACAATCGTAATTGCAGGTATGGTTGCCTTGCTGTTCATTGTTTCGTTGTTCATTATTTCAAACACAATCCGTATCACAATGTTCTCTCGTAAACTTGAAATCAGCATTATGAAAGCGGTTGGCGCAACAAATTGGTTTATCCGTTGGCCGTTTATGATTGAGGGTATGGTAATCGGCGTTGCTTCAAGTATTATATCCTTTGCTTTACTTGCAGGACTTTATCAGGGTATGATTTATGTATTTAAAAATATCCTTGCAATATTCACACCTGTTGCTTTTGGCGCTTATGCAGGTTGGATTTTCTTAATCTTTATGGGAATCGGTATTTTTACAGGTTCATTCGGTAGTTTGATTTCGATGGGTAAATATCTTAAAGAACAGGGGAGTGTTGTAAGTGAAGATTAGTCTTAAAATTCTCTCTTTAATCTTTGCATTTGTATTGCTTTTCACTTCAATACCGTTTACTGCATCTGCAAGAAGTATTGAAGAAATTGAGGCGGAAATTGCCGCTAATGAGAAAAAACTTGAACAATATGCAAACTCAAAAGAAAGCAAGGAAGAGTATATAGAGGCGCTTGAGGAACAGAACAAGGCTTATGACGCTCAAATTGCAGCACTTGAAGAAAAAATCGCACCAATCCAGAAAAAAATTAACGAGCTTGATGCTGAAATCACAGAGCTTGAAACGAATATTGCTACACTTGAAAGCGAGATTGCAACAATCGATGCTCAGATTGCTGAACAGAACGTTGAAATTGATGCTACTTACGAGCTTCTTTCAAAAAGACTCAGAGCCGCTTATATGGCTGGTGAAACAAGTGAGCTTGAAATCTTTTTAAGTGCAACTGATTTTCAGGATTTCCTCAACAGAACTGAGCTTATCCGTCAGGTGTCAAAACACGATACGGATATCGTCAAGGAGCTTGAAGAACAGATTGACAGCCTTAATGAAATGGTTGAAGAATTGACTGCGAAGCGCAACACTCTTGACGAAAGCCGTCAAAAACTTGAAAGCGACAAGGCTGAAAGAGAGTCCGAAAAAGCCGTTTTTGACGTAGAAAAGGCAAAACTTGAAAAGTCAATTGCAAAAAATGAAGCAAACATTAAAAAGCAAAACGAGTTAATCGGCAGTCTTAATCAGGACAGCGCTTACGTTCAAAAACTTATTAACAATGCGCTCAAGGAAAAAGAAGAAGCATCAAAAGACCTTGATAAAGATATAGGAAATTCAGGCTCAAGCGGTAGCGGTACTGTTGACGGCTCAACGGAGCACGGTTTCAAACTTTCTTCAAAGGGTACAATTTGTCCGATTCAGGAAAGCGGCGTTAAATATTCAGCAAACTTTGCTTCTCATAGCGCAAGAGGTACGGCCTCCGTTGACTTGGTTTCTTATAAAAATCGTTATGTAAGCAACAGCCATGGTTCAGGTACATTCTGGACAACATGGGGTGCTGACCTTTATGCAATGGCTGATGGTGTTGTCGTTAAATCAACCTACGTCAGCTCAACTTACGGTAACTACGTTAGTATCGACCACGGAAACGGTCTTAACACAACTTATGCTCATATGTCTTCAAGAAGTGTATCCGTTGGACAGACCGTTAAGCAAGGTCAGATAATCGGTAAGGTTGGTAACACGGGTAACTGTTGGCCAAGACCTACGTCAGCAAACCCTGCTGCCGGTGCACACCTTCACCTTGAGGTTCGTGTTAACGGTTCACGTGTTAACCCTGAACCGTATATTCCAATTCCTGTTAACTAATAAATTATAGAAAAAGGATGATGTCCTTTGAATAAGAAAATATCACTTGGTCTTGCGTTGTCGTTAATATTCTTGTCAGTGGCATTGACGGTTACGATTACGATGTCCGTGGCAATGGGAATGTATAACAATATTATTGCCGACGTGAGTGACCGTTCAGTATTATATTCATCAGTTTCGGAAATTGATGATATTATCCGCAAAAATTACTTTGGCGAACTTAACGAAAATCTTCTTACCTCAATGATGTCAGAGGGCTTTGTTGACGGTGTCGGTGACAGATACAGTTATTATATGACTGCCGATGAATATGCAGATTTTCTTGAAGAAGAAAAAGGTAATAAGGGCGGTATTGGTGTAATTGCCGTTTATGACAGTAAAAACAACAA
>JAZQYK010000096.1:0-22037 GCA_045633505.1 Candidatus Fimenecus sp.
GCACTTTGCATTTTGCATTCAATTCAACAAACTCCAATTTATCAAATCCTGAACGATGAAAGCAAGACAGTCCCAATATTTTATTCAACAAGAGTGAAATAAATACCATAACGGCTTTCGTGTTGCTTGTAATGGGGTGAGAATATCAAATCCTGATTTGTACCTTTAAGGACAAACTCAAATGCGCCATCTTTTTTCACAAGGTTTTCGTTGATGTTTTTAAGCCAATTTTTTATTGTGCCTTCCTTGATTACAAGAATATCACTAAGGTCTTCATCAAGTAATGGAATTGTAACGTTCACGCCCGTTGTGGTTGTTGCCATATCCTTTTTGCCCATATCCGCACTGAGCACCCAAGGGCCATATTTAAAGGCAACTGTATTTTCGTTATCAGGCAAAGAGAAAGCCACCACCTGCATTGGCAGATTATATTCAATTACGTCTCCGTCATTCCATTGACGATAAAGATAAATATGTCCTTTTATAACATTTTCTTTTATTTCTTCACCGTTGATTTTAAGAGTAGGCTTACCCACACACCAATCGGGTACACGAAGTACAAGCTGAACGTTTCCAGAACCTTCAATAATAAATTTCACCTGTGGCAAATCTGCAATCTGTGTGATTTTCAAGCCTTTTTCTTTCCAATTTACACTTGAAGACGTAAACTGAGTTACAAAAACACTGTTGCCATCTTTATAATAAATACTGTCATCAAGTTTTGAGAAGTTTTCCATACCCGAGCCCGTGCAACACCAGAAATGCTGGTTGGCAGAGCTATACACCTTGAAAAAGCCCGTTGCCATAGGCTGAAAATAAGTTGTCATTCCCGTTTCGGAATTTTGTGATGAAAGTATTGCGTTTATAAAGGTGTTTTCGTAATAATCTGCATATTTAACGTCCCCCGTGATTTTATAAAGCTCACGGGTAAGTTTCAGCATATTATAAGTATTACAGGTTTCACAGTTGCAATTCGTTCTTTCTGCGTCAAGCACGTAAGGCTCGCCAAAATGCTCCCACTCGCTGTTACCGCCGGTTATATAAGTGTGATGCTCAATTACAATTTCCCAAAAATTCACGGCAGTTTGAAGATAATACTCCTCCCCTGTCACCAAATATCTGTTCAATGCGCCGATAATTTTCGGGATTGTAGTATTTGCGTGTTTACCATTAAGTATATCTTCACCGTTATACAGAGCATCAAAAAGTGTAAGCTCGTCAAAGCTGTGAGCCGCTGACAAATGATTTTCCTTATTTGTGTTTTTATACAACTGATAAAGGCAGTCATTCATTCCGCCGTATTCAACGTTGAGAACGGTTTTTTGCATATTTTCGTCCCATTTTGAAGTGTGACTGTAAACCCAGTCGCCAAGCCTTGATGCAACGCGGAGCGCTTCTTCATTCCCCGTCAGCTCATAGCAATTGATAATACCCGAAAGGATTTTATGCATACTGTACCAAGGTACCCAAGTTCCTTCCGTATCCCCTTTCTCAATCTGCACGTAATGACTTTCAGGGATTGCGGCAAGATAACCTGTATCTTTATTCTGGCACTGAGCCAACACCGTTATTATTCTGTCAGCAATTACCTTTAATTCCTCGTCGCCGCTTGTAGCATAGCCCTGGGAAACTGCGGTGAGATAATGACCGAGAGTGTGACCCTGAATGGCAGAGGTTTCCCATCCGCCGTATTTTTCGGCATCACTTTTTATCCCTGCAATTTCACAGAAACCCTTTAACAATCTTTCTGCATCAAGTGACTTTAAATATTTCACCTCAAGAGCAAAGGCGTTCTGAGTATAAAAATCAAGAAGCTCCACGTCTTTCATTGAAAAATCGTTTAAAGCGGTTTCCAGAGTTGTGACCTTTTCAAAATCAGTTTTTTTCGTGCATCCGAAAAGAGAAAGAGCAATGCTCAATGCCATAATTATTACCAATCCTTTTTTATATAACAATACCTGAATAACAAAACAGCGAGATTTTCTCCCGCCATTTTATTTTACCATCTGTTTTCAACGTATTCACAGAATGCGTACATATCTTTAATTTCAAGTTTTGTGCCGTCATCCAAGATTACGTTACCATTCCAGATACCGTGAACCTGATGTGTGTTCATTCTGCCGATTTTTAAATCCAAATCAGTATGATAATCAAAGAACGGTGTCATTGTAAGGTTAAATCTGCCGTCTTCAGAAACAAACACCCAAGGCTCCATATATTTATCGTCTTTAGGGAAGGTTTCAACGTCAACCGCACCGAATTTATGTGCTTTTCCATCGAAGAAAAGGCAAGTTTCAGTTGCGTTGCTTTCGTCACCGATTGCCCAAGTAATTTCAAATGAGAACAAATGCTTGTTACCCTTTTCGTCAGGAATATACTGTGCACCTGCACCCCAATACCAAACCATTTCGTGAATGGTGTTAACGCGACCCCAATCCAAAAATGCAAACGTATCCTCTTTTGAGAAATCATAAGTATCGTTGCCGATTCTCATCGTACCCTCGCAAGGCATACCAAGTTGTTTGGTGGTCATAAAATAACGAGTTGGGTCTTCTTTGAATGGAAGAACTGTTGTAATGTTTTCAAAGCCTTCAGGAATATCCATTGTGAAATCACATTCAACAACGCCTCTATCCTTTGTAACACATCTAAACCAAAGTCTTCTTGAAGTCTCTTTTGTATCAAAATCAACTTCAGCACCACCTGTAGTTAACTTAAGACGATTTGGCACATCACCTTTCTTTGGTGGAATAAACTTGTCACCCAAGAAGAATTTTGTGCAATCAACAACCTCGTTGCCGTGTTCAATATCAATAAGTTTTGCTGTTACAAAGCCCGCCATATTGATGTTTGCAAAGTTGAGCTGCACTGTGAGCTTACCGTTAGAAACCTGATAAAAATCCCATTCTTTTCTGCTGATGAGACCTTTTTTTACAAGATTTCTGTCATACTCAAACACATTATGTTTTGCCCAGCCTTTTGCGTTCAACGTGCCGTCTTGATTGAGCAACGGAGTGCTTTCTGTGTATTCAATCTGTTTTGATTTTTCAGGCCAATCCTGAAAAGGAACATAGGTTCTTTCCATTATCCATATCTCCTTACTAAAATTTTCCTTGAAAATATTATAAACCTAATAAATCCTCTTTGCAACAGTTTTAATAAAAAAACTCCCCGAAAATACTTTCAGGGAGTTTTTGATTTAGTTATGACTCGGGCAACTTATGTTCGTCTAAAACAATTTCTTCATCATAGAAAGTCCAATTGTTTTTATCCCATAAATTATCTTTAACACTTGCCCATTTTGACGCCTTGAACGTGTTACCATTATTCACTTTAATATCCCACAATTCAGACAAAATCACAATTTGGTCATGAGCCGTTTTTTCACTGCTGTTGATTGCTTTACCAGTAAATGGGTTAATCGGATTTTCAATGAGGTCTTTCATTGCTAATGTGGGAACATCTGCATTGGTCATAAATTCAGTAGATGTTGTAAATTCTTTGCTATTAAAATCTTTAACTAACAAAGTAGGATAATAAAATTCAATATCTTTTCTATAGTCATCATCTGTTGCAAAAGTCAAAGACTCCATTTGCAACAAATTATGGCCGTGGTCCGCAACAATAATGATTCTCGTGTTATCAAAAACATTATTTTCACGGAGATAATCAAACCATTTGCCCAGTTGAATACAAGCAGCCATATGAGATTGATAATGTGCTCGTTGTTTTGCTGTTTCCATTTTTAATTCAACACCATTAACAACATAACTTCCAGCAAAATTGTTATCATATTCCGTATTATCAACTGTTGCTGATGGTACGCATTCAGGCATTTGAAGAAGCATCGGGTCATGTGTTGTGTCGTTTGTCATCATTAAAAATGTATTCTTATCCTCTTCAGTTATTTTTGTAATATTGCTCATATTTTCTAACACATTATATGCCTGCATAAACAACGAATTAACACCAACCGCTGTTGACGGACTGTCTTGAGTTTGTACTGAAAATCCTGTTTCTTCGGTTTCTGTGCGAATTTGCATATAATTACCATTATCATAAATATTGGTTTGCATTAACAATGGCATCGTTTTCATAATGCTAAAGCTGAAGAAATTTCTATAATTGTTTGAAATCACTGCTTCTTTTTGTTCAACACTACTGAAAGCACCCTTAGTTACATAAGCATCAATGCCTGGATAATCATCATATACTGAGAAATCAGGTACAAATTCATAGTTGACATAAGTGGGGTCAAATATGGTAACATCGTAACCATTTTGCCAGAAAATAGACGGCATAACTTTAACTGCTTCCGTTTGTTTTTCCGCTAACGATTCGGTATTTCTTTTATTCATTTCAACAGGAGTATATTCATATCCTCCAAAAACTGCAGGAGTTCCAAAATTAGTTCTTGAGCCGTGTGAAATCGTATTTGAATAATAAGTGAAACCTTCAAACTGTTGTGCAACATCAGGTCTTTCATTAAATATATATGGCAAATAAATGCTCATCATTCTATCAATCATAATTACAACAACATTATCACCGGTTGTACTTAATGTTAAAGTTGGAGCCACTCCTGCTTCAAGATTTTCAGTTGAAATTTTGTCAATATCAGTCTTGATGGTATTGATATGAACAACTGACATTCCGCCAAGGGCTAAAATTGCAATAACAAGAATTGACGCAACTGCGCTTTTCCACTTTTTGATGAGAAAATATATTACCAATGCAATTGCGCCGATTATTGCAAGGTTGATAAGAATTTCACTTGTTGCAAATGCCATTCCGTTGTCATATTGAAGGGTTGATGAAATATTCCCTAAATCAGTTCCGAAGAACATATAGTTAACGGTCATCACAACGCACATTATTCCTACAAGTGCTTCAAATATCACTTTTCCCTTTGGGTTTGCAAGCCAATAGAAAACACTCATCCAAACAAGAAATGTTCCTGCTGCAAGGCAAGTTGCGCTGACAACATACCACAATGGATGATGGAAATAAGTAATGTCAACATACTCCTGAGGAGATGCTGAAATAAATGTTGTAGGAATTAAAAGTCCAACAAGCACAGTAAGATACATTCCACCTGCAATAAAGAATTTACGGTTTGGCTTTGGTTCAACGTTTTTGAACTTTCCTGCAACCGTCTTTTTAAGAATAGGCAAAACTGACGGTACGAGAAGAACGACTCCAAGACCGATTAAAAACGCCTTTTTCTTAATTGATGGGTTTTCATAAACAAATCCACCATAAACGATTGCAACTATACCAATGATTGCTGTGAGTATTTTAAGCACCTTTTGTGGATTTTTAATTTTATAGAATATTGTCTTAACAAGTGAGAATACATTGTTAAGTGTCCAATAGAATACAAGTCCTGCTGGAGACGTGTAAAGGAAAACAAGGAAAAATCCTGCCATTGCATATAACTGCACTTTTGTCTTCATTGGGAAGCCTTTAAGGTACAATGCACTTGAAATAACATTAACGGCTGTCATCAAAATCGGCAAAAGGTTGATTGAAAAATCCCCGATTGTGATAAGTCCGTCAGGGAGACTCAAATCCTTGATTGGTCCGAATGAAGTTCCGTTAAGAATATCAAGATGTGACAAAAATTGATAAGCCGCCATAAAGAATGGGATTTCAAGAAGCAATGAAACTGAGCCGTGTAAAGCATCAGTCGGCTTGTAATGATTCTGACGGTAATATGTCTGAAGAATCATCATTCTTTCGTCACCTGTAAAGGTTTTCTTGATGTGAGCAACACCGCGGCTTAACTTGTTTTCAATATCGCGTGAAGCCTCTTGCATTGCATCAGCTTGTCGATACAAAGGAAGAACAAGTATGTTCATTACGAGACTTAAAAAGATAATTGCAAGTCCCGGATTACCTACAAAACGGTAAGCAAAATTATAAATAATTTCAAAAATTAACTTGAGAGGGCCAATAAACAATGATTCTAATATTTCAAAAAGCGTCATATTATTTGTCCTCCTTCTTTGCAGTTAATTCTTCATATTTGTTGATTAAGTAATCCGCTGTACGTACAGCGCCCTCGCCCACGTGTTCCCACGTTTCTGCCTTTACCTGACGGCGACCCTCAATATATTTTGAGTCTTCAAGACAGGTGTCGATTACCTCTTTAAGATTGCTCATATTGTCCTCTGTAAGCTCAGCGCCAAGACGTGGGAGTGCGGTTGTAGTCCAAAGCGGAGTATCAAGCCACCAAGCATCATAAAGGCTAACGTCAAAATTAGGGTTCGTGTAAATTACAGGCTTGTCATATACCAAAGAGAAATCAAAAATAACACCTGAGAAATCAGAAATAAGAATATCCGAACGGCGAAGCACGTCGAAGTTGTCAGTATCTCTGTTCCATTCGAGCTGTTCTGATTCAGGATAATCAGCCATTAACTTATCGAGCATTTCTTTTTCCGACTTAAACGACTGCGGATGCGGACGGACGATAACGTGATAACCCGTTGCAAGTAAAACGTCTAAAATTTTACTGCCATAAACGCTGAAGATTGCACTCTGTCCCCATGATGGAGCTAAAAGCACTGTTCTTTCGTGGTTTGGTGCAGGTCCTTCTTTTTCGAGTCTTGCAATCATTTTGTCCATATAAGGAATACCAACTTTTACAAGCTCTTTTGAAGGTAATTCACGAAGTTTCTCGAGATTTCTGATATCCTGAGCCTGATATTCACCCGAAAGAAGAATTGCGTCGTAATAGTCAATACCAAACATTCTGTAAAGAGTTATTTCACTTGCCGCATGGGGAATATGAACATAATATTTAACCTCTTTTGAACGTTTCCATTGGTAAACGTCAAGTCCCGGAGTAGTTGAAAGCACAATCGTTGCATTCAAAAAGTTAAGACGAGCAAAAGCCTTATTTTCGCTTCCAACAAACTCAGCCTTGATATGCTCAAAAGTATTTTCAAGAGCGGGGTCATCTTCAGATGCAGTCATATAAACAACGTCCTTGCCGCGTTTGTCAAGCTCACGGCAAATAGGTTCAAAAATTGACCAATATCTTTTATCGTCGGCAAAGATTACAAAGGGAATACCTTTCATATCCGCTTCGACCTTTCCGCTGCCGAGTTTAAAACGGAGCTTAATCCAGAGCATTCTCAAAGAATAGAATGCGGCGCCGAGAACACCGATTAAAATGGTGAACAGCATACTGCCTGTACCCGGGTCAATATACAATAACATCAAAACATCTCCTTGTTTTAAGATGGAAATTTGCAAAAATACGTTTACATTTTATTGTATCATACCAAAACGTAAAAATCAACGATTTGCGATATTTTGTGACATAAAAAATCAGGAGAGACGCGTTAACACGTCTCCCCCTGAAAAGTAATTGCTTTTATTCAGCCTTTTTGAATATTTCTTTAATGTCAGCAGCAGCGAAAATGCTACAAACAAGAACAACAACTGTACAAACGATTGCAATTGCACTTGGCATTGTCTTTGTAAGAATTGCCGTGAAAATAACTGCCCATGCTCCGTAAGTAACATTAAGTCCCATTGCTTTTGATGCACCAATTTGTGCGATAGCTTTATAATAGAATAGATAAGAAACGGTTGCCGCTAAACCTGCTGCTGCAATTGTAGGAATTAACCAAGGTGCTTCACTTGTAAAGAGAGTACCAATGAATGTCCAGCTTTCTGTGATATTCCAACCCTTAATCAATGACATTGCCGGTAAAAGAATAATTCCGTATGTAAGTGCTGATGTTGTCTGACGAATCTGAAGTGCATATTCATCTGTAACTTCAGGGTCAGTAAGAGATTTTGCAAGAATAACTGCTTCAATACCCCAACCAAATGAGCACATAAGAGCACCAACAATACCGAGAGCATAGTTAGTAACATTCATTTCAGGTGAATAGTAAAGACCATAAACACCAAGAAGTGTTGCAATAAGGAAAATCCACTGATGCCACTTCATTTTTTCTTTTAAGAAAATGAATGCAAGAACCGCACCGATTGCTGGGAAAACTGCTGATGCAACTGCACCAATTGATGCGCCCATATAATTAACTGACATAACATAACCAGTCATACCGATAGGACCACCAATAACAGCCGCTAACACAACGAATTTACCACTTCTTGTTTTGAATGCTTTCACAACATTCTTTGCATTGCCTTTTACTGTGTTGTAAATTGTTGCCCAGATTGCTGAAAATCCGTCATGTAAAAATGTGCTTACAAAAGGTGCTAAGAAAATAGCCTGCTCTGTTGAAAAAAATGGACTCATAGCCAATGCATAGCCCAGAACGATTGTTTCAATCGCCCATGTAATACCTGCAATAATACCTGCTACCATAATATTTTCCTCCTATATTTTTGCAATTAAATTATTTTATATTCTTATAAGCTTCAAGGAAGCCTTTAAGTCTTGTATATCTTTCTGTTGCCCAATCTTCCATTGGTTGACCGTCATAAGGAACTCTCATCTTTGCCCAAAGTGTCCAGAGATAATCAACATAAATTTTACTTGCAAGGAAGTGCTTTTCGTCAATTACAGATGGTTCTTTTCCAAGATATGCGCTGAGAAGCATCTGGTCATACTTTTCATCAAAGCATGCTTCAATTGAAACGTCAGCAATATCCCACATACCATCATTCATACCTGCATATTCCCAGTCAATAAGATACATTCTGTCATCACCGACAACCCAGTTTTCACAAAGTGCATCATTATGGCAAGGAACTTTTTTGGGGTTAACCAAAGAGTCAACCTCTGCCTTGATTTTCATAACCTCTGCTTCGATTTCTGCATAATCATCAAACATTGGTACATTGTTATCTTCGATAACCTTTTTGTAACTTGCAGCCATCTCAAAAACTTCAAATGGAACTTTTGTGTCAACTCCGCAAGTGTGCATTTTCCGGAAAATCTCTGCAATTTGTTGAATGCGTTCAGGATTTTTAAGTGAATCCGCAGACATTGTAACTGCATTTTTAATGAAGCGTGTAACCTTTGAGCCATCTTCACCAAAATAAAGCATTTCAGCATCAACGCCCAAATCACAAGCAAGCTTTGTGCTTATCATTTCGTCGCTTCTTACAATAACTTCTTCTGTTCCTTCACCAGGAATTCTTACAACATACTCTTCGCCATTGTTAAGAGTTACCTTATAAGTATGGTTTGTAAGCCCTCCCATACGGGATAAATCTGCATATTCGTCTGTTCCAAGCACCTTAAGTAAAAGAGCTTTAACAGCAGGAATATCCGCTTTAATAATTTCCTTTGCCATTTTATTGTCTCCTTAATATTTTTTCTTCATAAGAATATTTATATTGCTCATTATTATAAGTAAACATAAATCCTGCCGCAGCATTGCTTTCGTCCTTATAAGACAATACATTTGTTATTTCTTCTTCCTTGCAACCGAGCTCGTCTGCACACTTTTTCAAAAGAGCTGAACGAGTATCAGTAACGTAAGTTTTATCAAACTCACGAAGTTCATCAAGAGTGTCAAACTCAAAAACAACTTCATCGGAATATTTTCGGATTTTCATTTCAAGTTCATTTATATGATTAATATAAATGCTTTCCCAAAGCAAATCCTTTGTTTCAGGCAAGTCATATTCATTCTCTAAAATCTCAACGAATTTTTTACTGAATTTTTCGTCCCAGAATGTATGACCTAACATATACCAAGCATTCCGTCCACCGATAACGACATCTGTAATCACGCCGTTTTCGTCATAGTCCATACACCATTCTTTTGTTTCACCGTCGGCATAAACCGCCGCATAATAGCAATCTGAAACTTCACTTTCAAACGGGTTTTCCGAAAAATAGTTATCTGACGAGCAGATATATGTATTTTTTAAAATATCCTTAACGGCATAAATGCTTGAGTTGTTGTTTCTCACAAGATATTCGCTGTTATGAATAAGATGCACACCGAATTTTTCACGAAGATAATCGAACTGTTCATTTTTATAACCTGTTACGATATAGATTTCAGGCACACCCGCTTCTTTCAACTGACGGATTTGTCTTTCAATCAACACCTCACCCTTGACGGTAATCAATGCCTTGTGCATTTCAAAGGACAACGGCGCAAATCTGCTGGCAGTTCCTGCAGCCATTATTACTGCATTATCGACCTTATGCATTTAAACGATTCCTTTCTCTTTCAATATTTTATAATATTCTTTAGCAAATCGGTATTGCTTTATTGAATACTCACCGAATTCTGCTCCGTTTTTCAGCTTGTATTCACACCAATTGCTCCAAAGAAAACCGCCAACGGCAACGTAAGCATAAATTTTCAGCCTCGTTTCTTCGGGGCAATTATTCTCAAAATATTCGTCAATCAAAGCGTCAATATGCTCTCTGTCATACATAGCGTAAAGACTGAACATTGCTAAATCAAGATGAGGGTCCTGCATTCCTGCATATTCCCAGTCAATCAGCCTTATATCTTCCCAATTTCCACTGTTGTCAGGCATCATAAAATTATCCTGTACCGCATCGATATGACAAAGACGGCGTTCTTTTTTCTGCCCGTCTATATAACCGCGAAGTGAAAATATTTTCTTTTTGGTTTCCTCGTAATCGGGATAAACTGATTTTTCACCGTTCCAAAGACCTTCATAGTATTCAATCTGCTCAAACAAATCAAATTCATAATCAACAGTCAATTTCATTTCGTGCAATTCACGAAGTTTTTTCACACATTTCTCAACGTCTTTTTTATTATAAGCATCACAGAAATGCACGTCGCACATATATTTTGAGATTTTCATTCCCGTTTCACAGTTGAAATAAACCACGCAATCCGCAATATTTTTGTTTTTAACTGCCTGATATACCGAATATTCCTGATTATAATCAAAGCCTTCTTTTTTCTTCGGTATTCTCAAAATATATCTTTCGTTTTTACAGGTAAACAAAAAAGAATGGTTCGTCATTCCTTTTTTGAGAATTGTAATATCCGTTATTTCGTCTCTTTCAACGTCAAAAAGTCTTGCCACCTCGTCAACGGGTAACATTCGCGGCGCATCAAGCTCTTGCAAATCATAGATACCGTTGATTTCAACCACTTCGTCGCTGTGAACCACTCTTGCTTCAAGCAAAAGTCTGTCATTTTCATAAAGCGCCTCTTCCCAGAAAGCACCTTTATAACGGCGGCTGTTATCCATTAAAGCAATACGCTCACGGACAATTTTTGCATCGTCACCGTTTAAATAAGCAATACCCAACATATCGTTGGCATCCGTTTTTGTAAGAACCAGTTCCTTTTTTCTGTTTACTCGAACGTAATCCTCATCGTTTTTCGCGTCAGACACCATATACCAAGAGCCAAGCTCGTTTTTGTTAAAAGGATTTATTCTGCACCACAAATCGCAAGGCACCACGTAACTGTTTTCAAGATACTTTTCAGCAAGTGCCACTGAATGAAGGTTGTTTTTTTCGGCATATTGGGGATTGACGATAAGGTTAACGCCGAATTTATCAATAAGATATTCAAATCTTTCTTTAGCAAAACCCACCACGACGTGTATTTCAGTCACATCCACCTGATGCAACTGACGGATAAGCCTTTCAATCAGCACCTCACCCTGAACGTCCAAAAGCGCTTTTGGTTTTTCAGCGCTGAACGGTGAAAGTTTTATTCCAAAACCTGCCGCCAAAAGTATTGCGCGTTGGGGTGCGGATTTCTTCAGCAAGGCTTTGCCTTTTGAAGTAATTTTCATTTCATTGTCAATCAGGTCTTCTTCACGCAAATTTTTAAGGGACCCGTTTATTCCGCCCAAGGAGCAATCGCAAATAGTTGCCAATTCTCGCTGATTTGAATATTCACAAGAAGAAAGAGCTAGCAAAACGTCTCTGTCTCTTTTGTTCACGAAATCACCTCATTATAGTTTTGGTGAACAACTTATTTTATCATATTATTCCGATAAGTCAAGATTTTTAAAATAAAAATTACTTTTTATTATTGAAATCAGTAAATATAATTGTATAATATCTTTTGGTAATATTTTTCTGACGAGGCAGGTAATGACTTTTGGCGCGAAAGCAAATTGATATGACCCACGGGCCATTATTCAAAAATATAATTACATATACAATCCCCATTATATTGACCGGATTTCTTCAACTGCTTTTCAATGCGGCTGATTTGATTATCGTGGGGCAGTTTTGTGGCAGTATTTCAGTTGCCGCAGTGGGCTCAACGGGTTCAATTACAAATCTTATCGTTAATCTGTTCATCGGGCTTTCCGTCGGTACGGGCGTTGTTGTGGCTCAGGCATTGGGTGCAAACGATTACAAAAAAACGCATCGCGCAATTCACACCGCTGTTCCCACGGCGCTTGTGGGTGGTGTAATACTCACAGTAATCGGCGTCGCTTTTTCAGAAACGTTTTTGAAGTGGATGGACACACCCGATGAAGTTCTTCCGCTTTCATCGCTCTATATGAAAATTTATTTTGCAGGAATTATCTTTATGATGCTCTATAATTTCTGCTCGTCAATACTTCGTGCCATGGGTGACACGAAATCCCCTCTTATCTTCCTGACTATTGCAGGTGTAATCAACGTTCTTTTAAACGTGTTTTTTGTTACCGTAATCGATTTAAACGTTGCCGGTGTTGCCCTTGCCACCACAATTTCTCAAGCTGTTTCTGCAATTTTAGTGCTTGTTACGTTGATGAGACGGAATGATGAATGTAAATTCTACGTTTCAAAAATGAGATTTTACAAAGAAGAGCTTCTTCACATTATAAAAATCGGCTTACCTGCGGGTATTCAGGGTTCATTGTTCTCAATTTCAAACGTTGTAATTCAATCCTCAATCAACTCCTTCGGCGAGGTGTTGATGTCGGGTAATGCGGCGGCTTTGAACATTGAAGGCTTTATGTACATCTGCCTTAACGCGTTTCATCAGACCACGCTTAATTTCACAGGGCAAAATATCGGAGCAAAGAAAATCCGACGCACAAAAAAGGTTTTTCTCGTTTGCCTTGCAAGTGTATTCGTAATCGGCGTAATCGTTTCATCCACAGTCTATATTTTAGGTCCAAAGCTTTTGCACATATATCTCCCCGACTCTGCCGAAGCTATAACCTACGGTATGCTTCGTCTTAAATGTCTGTGTCTTGCCTACTGTCTTTTAGGTATGATGGACGTTTCGGGCGGCGCACTTCGCGGTATGGGTGTTTCATTTGCGCCTATGCTTATTTCCATCGTGGGTGTTTGCGGGTTCCGTATCGGTTGGGTTTACAGTATTTTCCAGATTCCCGAATATCACACTCCCGAAGTGCTTTACTGGTCTTATGCAATCTCTTGGGGCATAACCTTCTTGGCGCAGACCGTCACCTATTTCATCGTATATAATAAAAAGAAACGAAAAAATAAAGTCACCTGAGATTCAGGTGACTTTTTTCGACAAAAAAGGGTGTCCTCTCAGACACCCAACATATTTATCATATCAAATCTTAAAGCAAAAGTCAATAGATTTTAGAAAATTTTATGAGCATAATACACAAAATCTGCGAAATAAATAATAAATTTGTGTTAACTTTGTACAAAATTACATATTGCAATTCTCTTTTTTCTGTGTTATATTATAGACACAGAAAGGAAAAGGTGATTCCAATGTACAGGTAAAAGCCAATTCACAGCAGAGCCAATAGGTTAAGCAAGTAAAGGATAAGGTGGTTCCGATGTACAGGTATAACACTAGAGTCTGAGATAATAAGCCTTAGTTTAAAAAATAATAAAGTGTGGCAAACAGCACAGACGAAAACAAAGCTTTTAAAGCAAATTTAATATAGATAAGTGTTTGCAAACTAAGATTTATAATCTGAAGACCTCCTTCAAAGCCTTCGTAAAAAATTCTCAAACATCAAAGAATCTCGCTTTTCGGGAATAGTTAAAATCAAATGTTTAAAAGAATGAAACAACTAATGAAGGCAAAAAAACTAAAGAAAGAGAGGAAGCTCAAATGATGTTAGATATCAAGAGTGAACAGAAATAACCCTCCGAGCCAGTAAAAGATGTGTAAAGAAACATCGGCTCCGAGGGTTATTTCATTTTATATCGTTTTTCGTCGTCCTTCAGGGACGATTTTTTTATTTATCCGCACTTATATTTCAAGCGTTGCAAGACCGCCCTCGCTCGTTTCACGGTATGCCGAGTGAATGTCGAGGCCTGTTTTTTTCATCGTTTCGATTACGTTATCAAGTGATATTTTTCGAGTTTCGCTCAAGAAACTTGCCAGGTTAACTGCATTGATGGCTCTCATTGCCGCAACCGCGTTTCTCTCGATACAAGGAATTTGCACAAGGCCGCAGATTGGGTCGCAGGTAAGCCCCAAATGATGCTCGATAGCAATTTCTGCGGCATATTCAATCTTGCCTCTTTTAAGCCCGAAAAGTTCGCCAAGTGCTGCCGCAGCCATTGCACAAGCTGTACCAACCTCTGCCTGACAACCACATTCAGCACCTGAAATTGAAGCGTTTGTTTTCACAAGGTTGCCGATAAGACCCGCCGTTGCAAGTGCCTTCAGAATATCGCGGTCCGTGTAGCCGTGTTTTAACTGCATATAGTAAAGTACCGCAGGAACCACACCCGATGCGCCACAGGTTGGTGCCGTAACGATTCTGTTGCCCGATGCATTCTGTTCACTTACCGCAAAGGCATAAGAACAAACCTCACGGTTTTCACGGGTTTCAGCGCTCTCGCCGATGTGCTCCATATTATAAAGATATTTTGCCTTTTTCTGCACTTCAAGTCCGCCCGGAAGAACACCTTCGTCCTCAATTCCTCTTTCAACCGCATCCTTCATCGTTTGCCATACGGTCGCAAGATAATCCCAGATATATTCGCCCTCAACCTCGTCAACATATTGCCAGAAACGGTATTTTTTCTCCTTGCAATATGCTTTAATGTCTTTGAATGTACTTAAATTATATACAATCGGCTCCGTCGCAGATTTACTGCCCTCAAACTCAATTCGTCCGCCGCCGACGCTGAATACACGGATAAAATCTATCTGCTCACCGTCTTTAAAAGCGACTAAATCCATTGTGTTAGGATGCTCAATATCGTTCTTGAGATAGTCAAACTCAACCTCGCAAGGAATTGGCGCTAAAGTATTTATAATAACGGAGTCAGTACAGTGTCCCTTGCCCGTCTTTGCAAGTGAGCCATACAAAACCGCCTTGAACTTGTCCGCTGACTTGTTCTTTTCTTTAAAAAGTACGCAAGCCTTTTCAGGTCCCATTGTGTGTGAGCTTGACGGACCACAACCGATTCTGTAAAGCTGATTGAGGGACTCCATACCGTTAAGTTTTTCCACAGTTTTCTTTTCTTCTTCGCTTTCAAAGAAAACGTCCATTGAAACCGAAAAAACCTTTGCCATTTTGTAAAAACTTTCTGCCGACGGCACGGCTTCTCCTTTTTCCCAAGAGAGAACCGTTTGCTCGTCAACGTTCACTCTGTCAGCAAGTCCGTTGACTGACATACTGTTTTTTTCTCTTAATTCAGTTATCTTTTTTGAATAAATTTCGTTTAACATAAACGACTCCTCATTGCTCATCATTCAAGTCTTCATCGTCTTTTGTATTGGGGCTAAAAATCCTGATAACCACGAAAATTGCCACAGTTATAAAGCCAAACGTCAGCAATCGTTTGCCAATAATTTTATCCGTTTCGTCCTCTGCACCGAAAAAAGCAAACAAACCAATAAACAAAGCGCCTATTGCCGCAATCAGAAGAAGTGAAAAAGTTATTTTGATTATCCAAAACAACCAATTCGGAATTTTTTCTTTAGGAATAATTCTACCAACAAAATCAACAATACCCTCAATTATTGGTGTGAAAAACAGTTCAAGAAAAAACTCAAATATAGCGTCTAACATTTTTACACCTTAACCTTTACTACAACTTTTCTGCAAGTCATTGGTGTGTTGTTAGTTGCCACTCCCGGACAATGCAAATCGTTGGGATAAAGCACCATAAAGCTATCAGAAATAAGTGTTATCGGCTCTGTTTTGCACTCATAAAACCATACGTCATTCTGAGGTTTTGCCTCTGTCTCTTTTTCGTCACACCCTATGGGTGCAACACCAATAAGTTCTTCGCCTTTTACCATAAACTGAATGTCGATATATTTCTTGTGAGCCTCTGCGATTGTCTTCTGAGGGTCGGTGTCATAAGACTGCACCATATAGAAAATATTATCCCCATCCAATTCATATCTACCCAATTTCATAGCATCGAAATCAGTATTTTTGAGAAATTCCAAGGCAGTATAAACTCTGCCCAAGCCTCTATAATTTTCTATGTTTTTAAGAGTGTCAAAAATCATAATATCACCTATTATTCAAACACAATTGTTGTAATGCTCTTTTCAGGAAGAGTAATTTTTGCCTTTTCACCGTTATACGTTTCTTCAAGCTGTTTTTCCTGAGTAGTAGTATAAACCGTCATATTATCACGGTCAACTTTAAGTTTTAATTCTCTTTCTGCTCCGTCATTGACAACAACACAAACGATTTTGCCGTCAGGAGTGAGATATGAAACCTGATTAACCGTATATTTCATCGTCGTAACGTTTGTTGACCCGTCTTCGTTTGTTTCTTCAACCTTTGTTACATCATTGATATTCTTTTCTGATAGAATTTTCGTACTGCCCACAGGAATAAACTTACTGAAATGTGCAACCGCATAATATCTCATTGCAATCTCAAATTCACTTAAATCCGCGTTACCGTAAAGAAGTCCGTCGGAGTATTCCTTTCCGTCCTCACCAATGCCGATACCGTTAACTCCAACCCAAGCAGTCCAAGAGTTAATATTGCTGTAATTCAGGTCGTTAGCCATCGTCCTTGCCTGTAAAAGCGCGCCGTCAATCGAGTCAACAGGAGAGGTACAAGGAAGATGACACCACTCACTCATTTCAATGCTGATATCAGGTGTATTTCCGTTAATCCATTCGCCGAGACCGATTTTGTTTTGAAGATTATCGTCCGTCCAATAACTGTGATATGACAAATTTGCAAGATAAGGGCGAATTTCCTCATCATTATAAAGATATTCAAACCACTCGTAAAGTCTGAAACCGATTTCTCCCGATTCAGGACCCGAAATCTTTATATCAAGATTTCTCTCTTTAATCTCTTTTACACAAGCACGGTAAACGTCATAAATATCCTCTGAATTATAGAAGCAGCCTTCCTGATGCTGACTTTCCGTGCCCCAAGACCAGTTAGGCTCGTTTATTGGACTGATTGCCTTTACGGGAACACCCTTGTTAATGAAATATTCTGCAATCGTAACAAGATATTCGGCATAAGCCTCATAACTTTCGCGGGGGAGATTGCTCACCCACCAGTTTTTGTTGCCGTAAGTATCGCCGTTGAGAGTCATTGAATAATGAGGTGAATTTGCAAAAAGCACAACCGTGTCAACACAGCCGTAGGAAAGTGCCAAATCAAGCATTTTCTGTGCTTCGGCATCACGGGTGAAATCGTATTCAAACTCGCCCGTTTCTTCATTCAACACGTAAAAACTTTCCGTTCTTCGCCAAGGGTCCTTAATTTCAGACTCCATATCAGCAGAACCGCCGCCGATATTATAGCGGTAAATATTAAGTCCAAGTCCCTCATCGCTGTAAAGGAGTTTCATTATTTCTTCGGCATTTTCACTTTTGCCTGCAATTTGTGACCACCAACAAGAAGAAGCGCCAAAGCCCTCAAGAGCTCTGCCCTTTTCGTCTTCATCAATCGTTATTGTAAGGTCAGCCGTTTGTGATTTCTCGATAAAGAATTCTGCATCCCAGAAAATCTTATCAAAGAAAACGGAAAACACGATTATTAAGGTTGCCAGAAGAATTGCAACAATCGGGATAATAATTTTCAATGCCTTTTTCATATTTTTCTCCTTCAGTTTCAATATTTAAAAAGCGGGGTTTTTACACCCCGCCATATTCATTTTATTCATCGTCGGGTTCGATGAGGCCGTATCCCCCATCATTTCGTTTATAAACCACACAAACCCTGTCGTTTTCTGCATTGCGGAACATATAAAACACGTGCCCGATAAGGTTCATCTGCAAAATTGCTTCTTCAACCGTTTCAGGCTTCAAAACAACCGTTTTTGTTCTCACAATCTCAATTTCATCCTCGTCGCTCTCATCGCTGAGCACGTCGTCAAACGAAACGTCACGAAGTTTCTTTTCGAGCCTCGTTTTATTCTTTCTGATTTGACGAATTAAAGAGTCAACGCATTTATCAAGGGCTTCTTCCAAATCATCACTGCGCTCTTGCGCACGGAAAATCATACTTTTTCTCATAAGAGTGATTTCACAAATTTTCACGTTGCGCTCAACAGTAGCAGTGATTTTAGCCGTTGCGTCAGGTCCAAAGAATTTTTCAACCTTTAAAAGTTTTTCTTCGGCTCTTGCCTTGAAGCTGTCTCTTGGTGTACATTTACGTCCGATAATAGTGATATTCACAACGACATCTCCTTTGCGTCTATAATTGGGATTTTCTTATCCCATTTATAATATATCATAAATGCACAGAAAAATAAAGTAGTTTGCGATATTTTTATTAAATTTTTACAATTATTTATAAAATTATTGTTTTATGGCGGGTTACGTGGCAACCCACGTTCACCGCAACGGGCAATCCCGCAATATGAGTCGGTGCAGTTTCAACGTTGACCGCTAATGCAGTAGTCTTTCCGCCAAAGCCCTGAGGACCGATATTTGTCCCGTTTATTCTTTCAAGCAAAACTTCTTCCATTTCTGAATAAAGTTTTTTGGGATTTCTCACGTTTACGTCTCTGCAAAGCGCCTTTTTTGACAGAATTGCGCAAGACTCAAAATCTCCGCCGATACCGACGCCCAAAACAACGGGCGGACAAGGATTACCCCCTGCAATTTTTACGGTTTCAACAACAAAATCCATTATTTCTTCTTTTGTTGCAGATGGAGTAAACATTTTTATCCTGCTCATATTCTCACTGCCGAAGCCCTTTGGCGCTACTGTAATTTTCACACTTTCACCGGACACAATGCGAGTATGAATAACCGCAGGGGTGTTGTCATTCGTATTAATTCTTTCAAGGGGGTCGCTGACAACGGATTTGCGGAGAAGTCCCTCAGTATATCCAAGCGCCACACCGTCATTGACGGCTTTTTCAAAGTCACCGCCTACAAGGTGCACGTCCTGACCGATTTCGGCAAACACCACCGCCATACCCGTGTCCTGACAAATAGGTATATCAAGTTTTTTGGCAGCATCAAGATTTTTCATCAAATCCTGCATTATGCTTTTAGGTAATTCCTCTTCTTCACGATTACAGCCACAAGCAATACAGCTTACTAACGAGTCGGGCAAAAGTTTATTTGCCTCAATGCACAATTTACTCACAGCTTTTGTGATTTCATTAACGTTTATTTCTCTCAAGACGTTCTCACCTTAACAAAAAAGGACAGTATTGTAATTACTGCCCTGAATTTTTATTATTTCGCACCTCTGCGATAGCCGTTACTGCCGCGACGGTCAGAGCCACGCTTAATGTCGCTCATTTTATCCTCGCTTTGAGCCTTAAATTTAGCCATCATATCCTCAAAGGACATTGGTGCTGACTGTTCTTCCTGAGGTTTACCCTGCCAACCGCGGTTAACGTTCTTGTTCTGCGGTCTTGGTTTCTTCTCAAATTTCGGTTTTTCGGATTCAGGCAACGCTTTCTTTATTGAAAGGCTGATTTTGCCTTTCTCATTTATTTCCATAACCTTAACCTTAACCTTATCACCCTCTGAAAGATGATTTGCAATGTCTTCAACGTATTCCGTTGAAACCTCAGAAATGTGTACCATTCCTGAAGCACCGTTTTCAAGCTTTACAAAAGCTCCGAATTTTGTTAACCCTGTAACTGTTCCATCATAAATAGAACCAATGTCTATCTGCATAAAACTGCATTTCCTCCTACGCCCCTGGTGTTACATCATAGAACACTTTTTCACCGGGCATAACATAGCCAAGTTTTTCGCGGGCAACCTGCTCGATATAATCGCTTTTGTCTTCGCTTTCAACAATGGACTCAAGTCTTTCATTCTCGTCAAGCTGTTGCTCGTACGCCTCAGTTTTCTGGTTCAATTCTGCATTAGCATCTCTGATTTTGAGTTGAAGTCCGATAATAGTAATAACAAAATATCCCACAAGCAACACAATGCCCAAAGTGAGAAGAAAACTTTTTGACTGAACGCGTTTTGGTGCAGCTTTAGTCCTTGCATTTGCCATTATTACACTTCCTTTTCTTCAGAAACTCCGTTCTTCACCATTTTAACATTTAAATTATACAACAAATGCTTATGTACTTTCAAGAGAAATTTTGATTTATTTTTGATGTTTTCCCTTTTTCCTTTGATTTTACGAAAAGTTTTGCCCGTAAATCTGCGGATTTTTTTAAACGCCCATTTAAAAGGGTAAAAGACAAGCCCAAAAACAAGTGAAAACGCCTTTTTGACAAACCCGATAAGTTTTTCGCCCATTGAGAAAATCACAACGCCGAGAGAGAAGTAATAAACACCAAACCCCATCACCTCTCCAAGTATTAAAAAGCCTCTTATATCCCCTTCGTTTACCGTGAGAAAAAACAGATATGAGCAAAAGCCAAGAAGCACACAATAGGTCAAATCAAAAACCAAATAAATCTTCTTTCCCTTTGACAGACTGATTCTCAGCAATCTGAACAGGTCGTAAAAAATTCCCATAATAAAACCAAAGCCCAAGCTCATCAAAAACGAGCCCGTCTGCTTTGCAAGGCTGAGGGAATAAAGATATTCCGTCATCTGAGCACCTTCGAGAAAAATCCCTGAGCTTTCGGACGGGTATCCGTATAAGTCAGCGACGAAATCTCACCGTCAACCATCAGCTCACTTTGTTCGAGATTAAGCCTTGTAATGTGCAAATTCCACCCACGGATTGTCAATTCCCCTGACTCAGTAACGGCAATAATCGTCTGCTCATCAAAAGAGTCAATGTCAGTAACGCCTGAAACCGACAGCTTTTTTCTGTCCTCCATAATAATGTTGTGCGGTAATCTGTGGATTGTTTTTTCGTCTGTATTCATAATAAACCTCCGATATTTACATATTAGTAATAACTATGCAAACAAGGACAAATCTAGTACAAACCGTTCACTTTAAAGTTTTTCAACAAATCCATCCACTTTAATTGAATTGTTTGTTTGTATGTGCTATAATCAATTCACAACGCAAATAGGGAGATTTTGTTTATGCATTTATTAAAAGTTGATAAAACTCATTACATCGGTCAGGCTGACCCTTATATTTTAAAAAGTAACGGAAGATACTATATCTACGTTACAGGTCACGATGCAATTTATGCTTATCATTCAGACAATTTGTTTGACGGTTGGGAATATTATGGTGTGGTTATGACAGTTAATGGGCTTGACTCATTCTGGGCTCCAAGTGTTATTGAGCTTGACGGAAAATTTTATATGTATAATTCAATGGAAATTTATACCGATACACCTGACAAGGGCGGTCACAGAGGTGCAATGCACGTATCAGTTGCAGATAATCCGCTTGGTCCTTTCACTTGTATAAAGCAGATTTTACACCCGTTTTCAATTGACTCTCATATCGTCAAAAACGAAGCAGGACTTTTCCTTTTCTACTCTCAAAATAAATTTGAGGGTGAGAGAATCGGCACCTGCATTTACGTTGACAGAATGCTTGACCCGTTAACCCCTGCGGGTGAGCCTGTTTTAGTGCTTGAACCCACACTTGACGAAGATATTTACCGTCGTGACCGTTACAAAAAAGGTCAGCATTGGCACACAATCGAGGGTGCTTTCTATTTCAAAGAGGGTGACTGGCAGTATCTTATGTATTCAGGAAACTGCTTTGAACAGCCTACATATTACATCGGCTATGCAAGAGCAAAAACAGATGAAACTGACCTTACAAAGATTAAATTTGAAAAATATCCTGACGAGAATACATATC
>JAZQYK010000097.1:0-23008 GCA_045633505.1 Candidatus Fimenecus sp.
GCGAAGAGCACAATGCGAATTCCTCATTCGCGTTGTGAGTCTATAATTCGACTCCTGTCACGACCACCACAGCGAAAAAGAACGAAGCAACAGCTTCGTTCTTTTTTTATCCAAGCCGCAGGCTTGGTATATCATCACCGCGCGAAGCGAGGTGTATATCATTAGCCCTGCGGGCTGTATATCATCACGCGTTGGCGTGTATAAATAAGGCCTTTCGCAATGATGATATACACGGCGAGAGTTAAAATTCATACACAAACTGTGTTTTATTTTCTCCTTTTAAACCCAATTGCAAACACAAGACCCAATATGAGAAACAGAAAACTTACAGCCAAAAGAATTAAAGAGTCTGATGAAACTGCGCTTTGTGACGTCATATTTTCAGAAGGCATATTGCCGTTGGGACGTTGCATCTGACCGTTAAAATTTTCTTGAGGAAAGTTGTTGCTTTGGCTGAATTCATTTCCGTTGTTGCTGTTACTGTTTTCATCGCTGATGGCAAGGGGTACAACCGAAACAGTTCCATTGCTTTGCGTATCAGTATCGGACATTGGCATAAAGCCGCTGTTGTTCGGCGGAGCCATACCCTCAGGCATTTGAGAAAAATCAAAGGAACCGCCGTTGCTGTTCGGTGGAGTCATACCCTCAGGCATTTGAGACATATTTCCGTTTTCTGAAAAATCGAATTGCGGAATACGGTCGGAGCTTGGCTCTGTGACGGCTTCTGTAGTAGTTTCTGTACTCGTTTCTTCATCTGCACCGATTTCTTTATCAGTCTCGTTTTGTGAGTTGTTGTTCGGTCTGCCCATTCCGCCGCCCATTGAGCCCATATCACTGGTTTTCAGGTGACTTGCATCAACAAGTGTACCGTTTTCCTGCGTATCAGACGTTGACCCGATTGTACCGTCAAGCTGACCGCTTATACTTTCGCTGCGAAGAAGGCAGAATTGCTTTAATGTTTCTGCTCCTTTCAAAAATTCATCATAAGCGCAGAATTTTGTCGGGTCTTTTTCAACATACGGTGAAATCATTTCAATAGTGCTGTCAATCATTTTTTCAAAATAGCCACTATTAAAATATTCCGCAATAAACTCATTGAAATATTGATGATACAATTCAGTATATTCTTCCTTGCTGAAAATCCAGTCAATCATCGGTCTGTCACCTGAACCGCTTACTGATAACGGAGTGTCAATAGGGTCGTTGACAGAGCTTGTTGCATCGCCTGATGACATAAAACTGCCGAAGGCAAGGTTATAATCCCAAGGAATCATCTGCATCTGACCGTCTTTTTCATAAAGATAGTAGTTGTGAATCATTGAACCTGTGTAGCTGTCGGCATTAACCACAAAGTTATGGACAACGAAGTATTTTATTACTGCTTCAATATCAACTGCGCTTTCCAAGTTTTCACCGTTGCTCAAATTTTTTAGGGATTCAATAAGCCGAGTCTTATCTGCCTTTGTAATATCAGTTTTTGCACTGTCAAAAATATTGGAATAACTGCTGATATTATCGTCGATATATTGAAGCTTTACATCTGACGAGCCCATTCCGAATCCACCAAAGCCACCTGCTTTGTCATCAAACGTCTGTGAAAAATCAAACGAGCCGTTTTCACTGTCTGTCGGCGGAGTCATACCTTCAGGCATTTGAGAAAAATCAAACGAGCCGTCACCGCTGTTTGTCGGCGGAGTCATACCTTCAGGCAATTGTGAAAAGTCAAACGAGCCTTGATTACCGTTGCTTTTGTTAGTGCTGTTGCTACTGTCGTCGCTGTTTGCTGACTCTGAACTGTTCAAAAAGTCATCCATATTGAAGTCGCCGCCGTTACCGCGGCCACCGCCCATACTCATACTGTCAGGCTTATAAAGTTCGCCGCAGTCTTTACCGTAGTTTCGCTGTAAAAACGAGTCTTCAACACCTTCAACTGCAAGATAAAGTCCCCAGTCTTCACCGTTTACAGTAATATACACGAAACTGCAAAGAGGGGAAGCAACACCTATATCGTTCATCATCTGATAAGTGAGGTAGTCCTTCATATATGTGTTATCCTGAATGATGTTGTTAAGACAAAGTTTATCAAGTCCGTGATATGTGTTAGTGTTGTCATAATGGTCAAACTCAATTTTATAACTGTAACGGTCGTTTGTTACTGAACTGAGTGAAGTATTACCTTTACCGCGAATTGCAACGTTCTTAAAGGCTTCGTTATCAATAACAACGGTGCAATCGTAATATTCCTCACTTTTGCAGTTTTCCGTAAACTCGTCCCAGTTGTCCATAACAATATCAATTGTGTGAACCTTTGAGTCGTCAAAAAGAGCAGTCTCATATTTCATCACGGAAGATGCTTTTTGAATACCGAGCTTATCACCGTTTATAAAAAGCACGGTGATAATTAGTGTGAGCGCAAGAACAACACAGCAAATTTTATCAAAATGTTTATGTGTTGACATAGTTTCACCTTAACCCATATATTCGCCGTTATAACTTACAAGCACAGCGCTTTTTACACCTTTAAGATTAGCGATAGCATTGATAAAATCCGTATTATCATCTTTAAGTCTTATGTCAACGTTAAGCTCAACCAAGCCTTTTTGTGCTGATTTGCTTTTAACAACGTATTTCTGAACGCTGTTGCCAAGAAGGGCTTTAACGTTTTCTTCACTTTCGTGTCCGTCGCACTGTACGACAACGATGTACGGATTACAATGAGTCTTTTTGTTTACAAACACAAGAAGAATTACACCGATAATTACGCTTCCGATAACGGCAAGAGGAATCATACCTGCGGCAAGGACGATGCCGACTGCAATTGCCCAGAATAAGAAGGCAATATCAAGAGGTTCTTTGATTGCAGTACGGAAACGAACGATGGAAAGAGCACCGACCATACCGAGTGAAAGAACTACGTTGGACGTTACTGCGAGAATAACTACCGTTGAAATCATTGTGAGAGCCACAAGCGTTGTGCCGAAGCTGGATGAGTACATTACACCTTGATACGTCTTTTTATATACAAGGAAAATAAACATACCGATACCAAAAGCCAATACAAGAGCGATTGCCATATCGAGAATGCTTACGCTGGAAATATTCTCAAGAAAGCTGGATTTAAAAATGTCATTGAACGTC
The DNA here is from genome assembly GCA_045633505.1 of Candidatus Fimenecus sp. GTDB lineage: Bacteria > Bacillota > Clostridia > Oscillospirales > Acutalibacteraceae > Fimenecus. Next base: position 3,139 of record JAZQYK010000097.1, read on the forward strand.
ATAATAAAAACTCCTTAAATTTTATTTAACCGTATATTCGGCATACGGCGTATTTTGAAAAAGATTCTGTGTGACAGCTTGGAAGCTGCACGATATCGCGGATAATATCAGGAAGATATTCATCCCATTTTACTTCAAGAATGATGTTGTCACCCGTCGGAACCATAAGACAGTCAGGATTAAGAAAATCTGTGCAATTCATACCCGTCTTTATGTTGTAGTCAAGAGTAACACGGACGTTTCCTGCCGAAAAAACAAAGGGTTCTCTTACGTAATCCACAATGGTTTTAGGTCGCAGTCCCTGACCCATCATTTTACTGTAAAGCTCCTGAATAAGCTTGTTATCGCTTTTCATCATCCAGTCCAAATCACCGTCAACAACAGACTGTGCCATTTCTTCTGTCAAAACTGCGCTTTCTTTAAGACACAATCCGTTGATTTTACTTTTCTTTTCAAGGTGAATAACCGAAGTATCGTGATTATAATAACGGATACGGAACTTTTCACGGATGCCGACACCATTCAGTTTTTCCGTCAATGCTTTGTCAGACAGGTTATCAAAATATAAACTTCGTACCGTATATTTTCCGTTAACGGCGTGTATATCTTGTTTTCCGATAACCGATAAACGCTGACGGATTGATAGCATATCAGAATAATTTATTTGGTGTTTAAATTCGTGCCGATATTTCACAACGTGACTCCTTTCGTTTGTTTTTAATAAAGAAAAACCTCCTGTAAGTTATCGTCGATAATTTTACAGGAGGAATATTGAAGTTTTATTGAATACACAAAAAGTTCATTTTTTGTTTTCAATTGGGAAACAAAACACGAAATTCTATCATTCCGTTATAACAATGAACGTCGATTTTGCCCTTGTGAGAGGTTACGATTGCCTTTGCAATTGCAAGACCGAGCCCGTAGTGACGGTCGTCACCGTTTCTTACAGAATCGGCACGATAAAACCGTTCAAACAACTGTTGACGTTGCTCTTGCGGAATTTCCTTACCGCTGTTTAAAACAGAAAGTTTAACACAATCTGCTTCTCGGTTTAAATTAAGAAATACCGCATTACCGTTATCGCTGTGACGGATGGCGTTGTCAATCAGTATTGATACGAGTTGCTTCAACTGAGTCGGATTACCTTCAATTAAGATGTCGTTTTCAATGTTGCAAACTAATTGCAGCCCATTTTCAAATGCAACACTTTCAAAGGGTAATTCCTCGCCGCACACAAGACGGCTGAAGTTAACGCTTTCTCTTTGAAGCTCCACACTTTCCGTGCGCGCAAGCTCAAGAAGCTGTCCTACAAGCAGTCCCATACGTTCATTTTCATAAACGATATTTTGCAACCATTGGTTTGTTCCGATTTCACGGGACAGCATTTCAGCATTGGCATTTACGACGGAGACGGGAGTTTTAAGCTCATGACCTGCATCAGAAATGAACTGTTTTTGCTTTTTATAACTTTCTTCAAGCGGTTTGACGATTTTTCTTGCAAAGAACCGCGACAGAAAGAAAAACAAAACAAGGGAAAGAGCGCCGAAAATCAGAGTGTATCTGAACAACGTGGTGGCATTTTCGTTCATAACCGTATTATCCATAAAGGTCACAAGAATATAGCCGTTTTTATCGCAACAGTAATACCAAAGATTATCCTCTTTTCCCATTTCATAGTCAGAGGTTGCAATCTTCTGTGCCAACTTAACCAAATCGCTGTCAGAATGAAGCACGGTCTGATTGTTTTTTATTTCAAGAGTTTCATAATTATATGAAAGTGCCACCGTATAAAAAGTGGATAACTGAAACATAGGTGACTGGTCAAACTTCGGCTCAAAATCATTTCCGTTGGGCATTGGGGGCTTTTGCGGAGCATCAATAAGGGTTTGAGAAATTTCGTACATATCTGCGTGAGCTTTTAACAGGCTTTCGTTACGTTTAGACATTTCATAATAGCTTGAAGTGTAAATAACTCCAAGAGTACCAACCCACAACACAACGAGTACGGACATAATGGCAATAACAATTTTTCGTCTTGATTGTTTAAACATCGTCGCACCTCAATTCATACCCGACACCGCGCACGGCCTTGATTTCTGTTTTGGACTCAACGAAGCTGAGCTTTCTTCGGGTAAATGAGATATACACCTCTACGTTGTTATATTCAGCGTCACTTTCGATTCCCCAGATTTTCAAAGCAAGTTGTTCGCGGGTGAGAATCTGTGATGAATTGATAATAAGGTATTCTAAAATTTTAAATTCCTTTTCGCTGAGCCGTACACTTTGTCCGTTTGTGATGCAGGACAGCATAATCGTGTTTGTATCAAGGGAAATGTCACCGTAATTTAAAATACCGTCAGAAGTGTTCTGAATTCTTCTGCCCAAAGCACGAAGACGAGCCAAAAGTTCTTTGGTCATAAACGGTTTTGTCAGATAATCGTCGGCTCCGCAGTCAAGTCCCATAACCATATCGTCAAGCTCAGCCTTTGCCGTAAGCATTAAAATAGGTGTGGTTATACCTTTTGCGCGAGTTTTCTTTGCGATTTCATAGCCGTTTAATTCGGGAAGCATAATATCGAGAATAACTATATCATAAATACCGCTTTCAATAGCCGTCAAACCGTCAATGCCGTTTGAATAATGGTCGATATCATATTTTTCAAGACGCAGAATTTCACAAAGAGCTTGTGCCATTCTTTTTTCGTCTTCAATAAGCAGAATTCTCATATATACACCTCCATATACCATAAATATTGTATCACAAAACATTGAAGTTTGATTGAAGAAAAGTTAATGAGTATAAAAATTATAAGCGTTGAAGTCGGGAACATTTACTCCTTTCGGCAACGCTTTTAATTGTTGAAAATATAAATCGTTAAAGGAAAACTGAACTTAATCAGCCTTTAGTTAGCTCCGATTTCAACTTGGTTTTTGTTGTATTTCTCCATTTCAAAAATGATTATTTCATTTTCTTCTTTTAACAGAGCAGACGGTAAATATAATGCTTTTTGAGGGCCTATATTCCAATATCTGCCGAGATTGAAGCCGTTTACAAACACATAGCCTTTTGTAAATCCGTCCATATTAACGAAACATTCTCCGTCATCTGCTTTGAAAGTTCCTTTAAGGAATACGGGACCTGATTTGCAGTTCGTGTCAATATCCGTAAAATGAAGATTTTCCAGATTGTTTAAAGGAATTGTATAAACGTCAAAATCCGTCAACACCTGATTTGCAAGAGCTAAAGAAGATATACCCTTGCGGTCATAGAGCTTGAAGCCGTAGTTGACTCTGCCCATACCTTCAACCAATATGCCTATTTCGCTTTCGGACGAAGTTCCTTTTATAAACAACTGCTTTTTTAGTTTCAGTTTATTAAGCAAAGATTTTTCCTTGCATCTGTTTATAGTGGCAATTTTCTTGTTTTCAAAATATACGTGCGCATAGTCGTGGACGTCTTCAAGTATCAAAAATCCGGGAGCATATTTGCCCTTTAACTTGGTTACGTAATAAATCAGACCGAAATTCTGACCGTAAGCCTCCATACTTCTTGGGAGAGGGGAATAGTGCTTTTCGGCAATGTTATCAAGGTTGTCAAACAAAGCGGCGCTTTCTGTGAGCTTTACGGTACCGATATTCTGGATTTTAGGTGACGGTGGAAGCTGAGTCATCGGAATATTCTGCTTTTCACAAAGAAGTTTTCTGATTTTGTGATAACCCTCCGTGTAATCGCCCCATTCAGTCAACGGTGCACAATAATCATAGCTTGTAACAGTTGGTTCGTATCCCTTTTGATGATTTGCACCTGCGGTAAAGCCGAAATTAGTTCCCCCGTGGAACATATACATATTGAAGGAAGCGCCCTGATTGAGAAATTCTTCCAATTCCTTTATCATTTCATCAGGGTTTCGAGTATGATGCTTTTCGCCCCAATGGTCAAACCAGCCGCACCAGAATTCCGTACACATTTTTGGTATTTCTCCAAAAGGTTTTAATGCTGAAAAAGCAGTTGCAGTGCGAGAACCGAAATTAAGCGTCGGCAAAACTCCGTCTAACGTTCCTCCTGAAAGCATATTGCACCACGTTCCGTCAGAGGTGAACTTAAGTACGTCAATACCAAGCTCATCATACATATCAACGAGAGCCTGAAGATACTTTTTATCGTTGGAATAACTGCCGTATTCGTTTTCAATTTGCATTGCAATGATGTTGCCGCCGTTAGTAATGAGTAACGGCTTCAGCAATGAGAAAAGTTTTTCAAAGAAATCTCTTACGTGAGAAAGATAAACCTCGTTGTTGCAACGTAATTCTACGTTTTTATCTTTTAAAAGCCAAGCGGGAAATCCGCCGAAATCCCACTCTGCGCAGATATAGGGACCGGGTCGCACGATTGTGTATAAGCCAAGTTTTTGAGCAGTTTCAATGAATTTTACAATGTCGAGCATACCGCTGAAGTCATAAACGTTCTTTTGCGGCTCGTGGAGATTCCAACAGACGTAGGTTTCGACAGTGTTGAAACCTGCCAGTTTGAGCTTGTTAAGTCTGTCCTCCCAATATTCAGGCAATACACGAAAATAATGAAAAGCGCCCGAATAGATTTTGAAGGGCTCGTCATTGAGATAAAATTGGGTGCCTTTTACTTTGAATGAATTATTCACTTCGTTACTCCTTTTTATTATCAGTTTTTAGAGCATAACGTCATATATCTCTTTTCAAGCTCATCATAATCAGCATAATATTCTGCCTGTTTAAGCAGAAGTTCTGCATCTGTATAAGGCTTTACAACTCTCGTATAAATTGATACGGACTTGAGATATTTGCTAAGTTCCATTTTCACCTTCATACTTTCAAAGAAAGTACTTGTTTCTCTGTTTTGAAGTTCTTCTTTTACAGAGTCGTCAGGCTTAACGAGGTTTTCTTTGCCGTATTTTTTCATAAGATGAGCAGACTCTTTCTTTATGCGGATGTTTTTAATTGCATCTGAACGGATTTCTGCTTCTTCTTTAGTCGATTTAGGAAGCTTTCGTGCATTTCTGAGTTCCTCTTTAGCATTTGCATAGAAAAACATTTCTCCGTTGGCAAAATCCGCTTCAGCTCTTTTAAGTCTTTCCTGACCGGCAACGGTTGAGAATTTATTAAGGTCGTCAAGGACAATCGGTGCGCGTTCAATGGCAAGATTATACTCTTTTACCTTGTTTATATTATCTTTAGCCTTTTTAATTGCCAAAGAACGAAGTTCTTTTTCTTCATCGGTTTTATTCGGCATTCTTTTTGCTTCTTTCAGTTCGCTTTTATCAACTGATACAGGTTCTTTGCCGAAATGCTCATTTGCTTCTTCAATCACTTGCATTGCAGGAGTGAGCTCGTCATCCTCTAAAACACCGAGCGCGTGATTTTCAAACATTGCACGTACTTTCAGCACTCCAACGTAGGCTTCGTGCTTATTTTCGGTAAGGTCATAGAAAAGGAACGGAATAAGGTTGAATAAAGCACCGAAAATTGAACAAACGATAAGAACTTCAAAAAGATTGTTTCTCATGGTATCGTTATAAAGAACGTCGTAATCTCTTAAAAGTCCCATTTTTTCGTAAATTGCAGGATAGAACATACCTGTAAAGAAACCGATAAACGTGCCTATCATACCGAGAGGTCCGCCAAAAAGTCCGTCAAGTCTTACACCCGTTTTCCATTGGTGATAATCGCGCATATCTGCACTTATATTGTGCTGAACAATGTTCCAGAAGGTGTTTATGAAGGTGTTGAAATACCAAAGAACACAAATCCAGATAAGATTACGGTATGTAAAATAAAGGATAATCAATACAACTATATTAAGCCCGTTGCAAGTAATAAGAAGATTTCTCTTGCCCATAAATTTGATTGCAAGAGGTGTGAGAAGCATGGACCACAACGCCGCGTTGCTTATAATGGTACTTGCCGTGCCTTGATAAACCTCGTATTCACCGCCGTTAGCAAAAACGAATGACCATCCGTAAATCGCACCGTAGCCCGATTCAAGAAATACTACCCACGCTGCTGCCTGTGTAATCCAGAAATACTTGTTTTTTGCAACCTCGCGTACAGCGTCAATCATTCTTATGGGTTCAGGCTTTTTCTTTGAAAGAACAAGTCGCTCTTTTACGCGCTTGAAGAAGAAATTGCTCATAAACAAGCCGATAACCGCAAAAGCGGGATAAATTATTCTGTACGTCCAGATATTTGTTTGTCCCCAAGTCAATGCGGCAAGAGTAGGTAACGCGAAATTCGTTATGGTCGGAGCCATTGAATAAATGACCTGAGATATACTCATAACCTTTGAACGCTCAGTACTGTTCGGTGTAATAATCTGTTGGAAGTATGTGTAGCTTTCGTTGTAAAGACAAAGGAAAATATTGAGCAGAAGATACATTATTTCAACAACCACTGCTTTTGTGATATAGTTCCACTGTTCATACGGAAGCCAAACGAATATGAGTGAAATTAAAACAATAGGCAAACAGGTCATACGAAGGAATGGAAGAAATTTTCCACCCTTTAATTTATGATTATCGTAAAACCAGCTTCTGAAAAGACCTATGGGAATACCGATAAGATTTGCAACGTTAAGCATAATCTGCAAATCCATAGGTTCAAGACCGATACTTGCGCCAACAAGGAAGTTAGAAGCGTTAAGCCCTATCGTTGACGCCAGCATTGTTGCCCAATGCACACCAAATCCCGCGCCGCTGAGAAATCCGATTTCTTTATAAGATACGTGGTTTCCTTCAGGGGGAGTTGACCAGTATTTTTTTGCTGTGTCAATGGTGGATTTTACTTTAGACCTTAAAGAGTTGTTTTTTGAACTTTCCATTTTCTCACCTTTTTCCTTTTGCTACAGAAATTTCTGTAATCCTTATAAATACATATTATAACAAAACAAAAGCGTCTTTTCAATATGACATTTCAGTTACTATTGTAAGTCGGGAGAAAATATGTTATAATACAATAAAAATTTACGGAAAATCGGATAAAACAGATTTAATGGAGTAATAAAATGAGACCCAATATTATTTTTTATTTTTCCGACCAACAACGTTGGGACACGCTGACTGAAGAGCTTATGCCAAACGTCTGGGAATTGGGTGAAGAAGGTGTGCTGTTTGAAAATTCCTTCACCTGTCAGCCGGTTTGCGGTCCTGCACGTGCCTGCTTGCAAACGGGACAGTACGCTACTGAAAACAAGTGCTATTGGAACGGAATTGCCTTGCAGGAAAACACTAAAACTATGGCAGATTACTTTAATGAAAACGGCTACGATACGGCGTATATAGGCAAATGGCATCTCGCTTCTGACCGCTACGCTCACAAGGGTGTCCATTGTGAAAAAACAGCCGTTCCGAAAGAAAGACAGGGCGGATATAAATATTGGCGTGCAGCCGATATTCTCGAATTCACCTCACACGGTTATGACGGATACGTTTTCGATGAAGATGGCAATAAAATTGACTTTAAAGGTTACCGAGTTGATAGAATAAACGACTTTGCAGTTGAATATATTAATAATCATAATGATGAAAAGCCGTTTTTTATGTTCATTTCTCAATTAGAGCCTCACCATCAGAATGACAGAGGTCATTTTGAAGGTCCGAAAGAGCTGATTGACAATTACCGTGATTATCCGTTGCCTGAAGATTTGACCTTCCTTAAAGGTAATTACAAGGAAGAATATCCTGATTACCTTGCGGCAATTCATTCACTTGATGAAAACGTAGGTAAACTTATATACGCGCTTAAAGAAAAAGGTATCTATGATAATACGGTCATCGTTTATACAAGTGACCACGGTTGCCATTTCAAAACACGAAACGGTGAGTACAAACGCAGTTGCCACGATTCAAGTATTCACACACCGCTTGTTTTCGGCGGCGGTGCAGTAAATAAAGATGAGGTAAAAGACTGCCTCGTAAGTCTTATTGACGTTCCTCCGACACTTTTAACACTTGCGGATATAGAAGTTCCTGAAAGCTATTCGGGTAACGTTCTTCCAATTAATGAAAACGACGGGGAAGAAAGGGATTGCGTTTTCGTTCAAATAAGCGAGTCGCAAATCGGCAGAGCCGTAAGAACGAAGGAGTGGAAATATTCTGCCCGTGCAATCGGTTCAGGTATGATAGGTCACAGCTCGTCTGTTTATTACGATGATTTTCTTTATGATTTAAAGAATGACCCCCACGAAAAAACCAATCTTGTAAACAATAAAGATTACAGCCATATTATCAACGAAATGAGAGAATTGCTTTCAAGAGAAATGGTTAAAGTCGGTGAAAAGAAGCCCGTTTTCAGAAAACCGCTGTTTGCGAAAAAATATTGATAGTAAAAAATAACCCTCGGTTCATTAACAAAACCGAGGGCTTTCTTTTTACTTTTTCTTTGCAAGTCTTGCTACCTTTGCGTCATCAATAAGGTTGTGAAGACCTTGCCAGTGGAAAATTCTGCGGTTGAACCACAGTGAAGATGCTTTTTTGTAAAATTTTGAAGGCATTGCCTTGCTCATAGGCGCATATTTCACGTTATATACGTCAAGGAGTTTGTAGTAATCCTTCACTTTGCCAAGGAAGGTTTTATAAGTCGGATAACCTTTTTTTGCCCAGGCATTTTCAGCCATTGCGCCAAGTCTTGGGAAAGTAAGGAATTCAAGGCGCTTCATATTCGGAACGTACTCCGTCCACATACAAGCCTCAACACCGACAGTATCTTCGTCGTTATCAGTAAGTGCGCCGTCGTCACCGCAGGTTGTTTCCAACGATGTCCAACCGTAAGGGAAATCAAGATAATAAGCGTAATTACAGGTGTTGATGAGTTTTCTGCCGCGACTAAGCTCGTGTTCTATCATCTCACGGTTTTCTTCAAGTCCGCATACGTTCCAAGCAATAGCAGGGTCGAGCTTGTCCGTACTGCCTTTGGTGTCATAATTCCACATTATTGAAGAATAGCCCTTACTTCTCAAATATTCGTCAACCTTGGTCATAAAGTACATCTGAAGCTCGTCTTCGTCCTTAAGACCGTTTTCTTTAATCGTTTTTTGACAAAGGGGACAGAGCTTCCAACGCATTTTAACAGCCTCGTCACCGCCGATATGTATAACTTTATCAGGGAAAAGCTCCATAAGTTCATCAAGAATATCATAAACGAATTCGTATGTAGTTTCTTTACCTGCACAAAGAATATCGTGCTTTACACCCCAATGGGTTGCAACCTTGAGGTCACGTTCAAAGCAGGAAAGATAAGGATAACAGGAAATTGCCGCAACACTGTGACCGGGAATATCAAATTCAGGATAAACCTTAATTTGTCTTTCGTGACAGTAAGCCACAATTTCGCGGATTTCATCCTGAGTATAAAATCCACCGTGAGAGATGATGCCGAAGTTTGTGTGGCTTCTTTTTGATGCTTTTTCTGTAAGGAGAGGATATTTTTTTATTTCAACTCTCCAGCCCTGGTCTTCGGTCAGGTGCCAATGAAGAATATTGAGCTTGTGAAGAGCCATCAAATCCACAACGCGTTTAACGTCTTCCACCGAGTAAAAATATCTTCCGCAGTCGAGAAGATAGCCTCTGTAAGCAAAACGAGGATAATCCTCAATTTCAAAACAGGGGATTTCGTTGACAGATTGTAAAAATATTTGTTTAAGAGTCTGTATAGCATAGAAAATGCCCGTTTCATTTTTTGCCGTTACGGTTATCGTTTCGTCAGCACATACTATGCTGTAACCCTCATCATTGTCGATTTCCCCGTCGGTTTTAAGTATAATGTTTTCTGTACCGTCACAGGAAAGAGAAATATCCTTTCCCAATACCTTTTTTACAAAATCAGCCAAATCCTTTGCAACTGATATATCGGTAATTGAAGAATTTTTAAAAGAATATCCCGTTTTTTCTTTTTGCACATTGATGTTTACCGGTTGCGGTATAATGTTAAACATATAAAGTTCCTCCGTCAACTGAGCTTTTTCGATATTTTATCATGTTTAAAAGTTAAGCACAAGATATTGTTGCAAAAATTATAAGTTTATAGTAATATTTTAAAAGAGGTTTTAAAGGTGACAGAGGTTTTATTATGCATTATGTGATTTATTTTATTCTTGCTGTTTTTGCCACGACCGTCGGTTCTCTGACGGGTATGGGAGGCGGTGTAATAATCAAACCGCTTATGGACTTTCTTGGCCATTACGACGTCTTGACAATAGGCGTAATTTCTTCCGTAACCGTTTTTTCAATGGCTGTGGTCAGTGTAATGAAACAAATCAAATCAGGCGCACAAATACCGTTTAAAACGGCAATTCCTCTTGCGGCAGGTTCTGTTGCGGGTGGATTTATCGGACAAAAGGTGCTTGAACTTGCGGTGGACGCTTTGAATGCTGCTTCCGTTGCTACGATAGTTCAGAATGCAATTCTCGCGGTTTTGATTGTTTGCGTTATAATTTACATAAAAAACAAAAATCATATCAAAGGCAAACAACTTGATGGAATAGCAGTTTCTTTGCTTGTGGGAGTTTTTCTCGGTTTCTGTTCCTCTTTCCTCGGTATTGGCGGCGGACCCATCAACGTTGCGCTGATAATATTTTTGTTTTCTTACAGTACGAAAACGGCAACAATTTGTTCGATTGTCATAATCCTTTTTGCACAGGTTTCCAAACTTGTGACTAATGCATTTACAACGGGCTTTGCCGACTTTGACTTGTCAGTATTGCCGCTTATGGTGTTGGGCGCAATTATGGGTGGCTTCATTGGAGCAGAGTTAAATAAAAAACTCAGCGAAAAGCACGTGGAAAATGCTTTTATGTGCGTCCAGATATTCGTTTTGGCGATAACCGTGTTAAATATCGTGAAAAGCTGCTTTTAAGAAATTTTAACTCATTAAGGAGTTGATTATTATGAAAATTATTAACGAAGGCTGGTGCTTTGGAAATAATTCTTGTTCTTTGGACGGCGCAGAGGTTGAAAGATACGTAAAGGTTGTTCCTTCTCAGCGGCAATTGGATTTTATGAAGCTGGAATATTATAATTTTATCCATTTTGGTGTCAATACTATGAACGACAGAGAATGGGGCGACGGCAAAGAGGATATATCCAATTTCAATCCTAAAAAACTTGATACTGACCAATGGTGCAGAATTTTAAAGAGCACGGGCAGTAAGGGTATAATTATTACTGCCAAGCATCACGACGGTTTTTGCTTGTTTGATACTGAACAAACCGACCATAACGTTATGAACACTCCTTTTGGTAAGGATATTGTTAAAATGCTGTCGGAAAGCTGTAAAAAATACGGACTCCGATTAGGTATATATCTTTCTCCTTGGGACAGACACGAAAAAAAGTACGGCACGGATGAATACAATGATTATTTCGTTGCCCAGCTTACAGAACTTTGCACGAATTACGGCGAAATATTCTGTTTCTGGTTTGACGGTGCTTGCGGAGAAGGGGAAAACGGTAAAAAGCAGGTTTACGATTGGGAAAGATATTATTCGGTTATAAGAAAATATCAACCCGATGCCGTTATTTCCGTTTGCGGTCCTGATGTCCGTTGGATAGGCAACGAGGGTGGTAAGGTAAGAAAAAGCGAGTGGAGTGTAATACCCGTTGAAAATAATGACGATATAGCTGAAAAGTCTCAAACAGATGAAAGTCAGACTGAAAAGATGGCAGAAAATCTTACGGATATGACTGAGGATTTAGGTTCAAGAGAAGTGCTGAAAAACTATAAAAACCTTGTTTTTAAACCTGCTGAAGCAGACGTTTCCGTAAATCTCGGCTGGTTCTGGCACGACGACCGATATTACCGTTTCAAAAAGCAGAGAACCGCCAAAAATCTTGCAAAAATATATTTTAATTCTGTTGGCGGAAACGCTTCAATGCTTTTGAACGTACCGCCCAACAAGGACGGACTGATTGATGAACGTGAAATAAAAACTCTTGAAAAGTTCACCGGTCTTATTACTGAACCGTTTAAAAATGAAATAATTGATAAAAAACTTTCAACTTATTCTGCTGAAGAAAAGGGCAGGGAGATAAAAGAAGAAAGTATAGCGCTCGCTGACAGTGAATCAGGTATAACAATTGACTTACCGCAAAAAAAGAGAGTTAAATACGTTTCTTTCTCGGAAGATTTAACCTTCAGTCAGCGCGTTGAGGAGTTTAAAGTTTTTGTAAGGAAAAAGAACGGCGACTATAAGCGCGTTTACACGGGAACGGTAGTGGGCTCGAAAAAAATAATAAAACTCAAGTCTTGCGTATCTACCGACAGACTTGTTATAATCGTTACTCAGTCAAGGTCTAATCCCGTGCTTAAAAATATAAAAATATACGAGTAACCGCATAAAATTTAATATGAATATCTGTTAAAACAAAGTGTCTGTGAGGTCGGGGGTATGCCTTTGACGTCGTAGGCATTTTGTGCATCTAAATTTGAATTGTATAAATCACGTGTATGTATATTAAATTATTATATTAAAATTAAATATTTGACAAATAATATTTACATATTTCGATTGACAGTTCAGGTGCGGTGTGATATAATTACAAAAAGTGATATCGTATGTAAATGCACAACCTAATCGTCTTGCCATTTTCTTGAGCAAGACATTTTTTGAGCAGAGAGGAGATTAGTATGATTACCAATAAAAAAGTAAAAGTTATTTCTGCTTCATTGGGGTCTGAATTGATTGACGATATTGGTATTTCTATTTCTAATTTTGATTTTTCTGCTATTGATTTTTCCCGTTGTGTTGTTTTCCCTGGTTTCTGTGACGTGCATGTGCATTTCAGAGAGCCAGGTTTTTTTTATAAAGAAACGATTGCTTCAGGAAGTCTGGCTTCTGCACGGGGCGGATACACTGCGGTTTGCACGATGCCAAACTTAAACCCTGTACCTGACAGCGTTGAAAACTTGAAAATTCAAACAGATATCATTGAAAACACCGCTTGTATTCACGTGTACCCTTACGGCTCAATAACCGTGGGGCAAATGGGCGAAAAACTTTCTGATATGAACGGTATGGCATCTGACGTTATCGGCTTTTCAGATGACGGCAGGGGCGTTCAGTCCGATGATATGATGCGAGAGGCGATGAAAAAAGCAAAGGCGCTTGATAAACCGATTGTTGCTCATTGTGAAGTGAACGGGCTTTTGCGCGGCGGTTATATTCACGACGGTGAATATGCGGCACTTCACGGACACCGCGGAATTTGTTCCGAAAGCGAGTGGGCTCAGATTGCAAGAGACATCGAGCTTGTTAAGGAAATCGGTGTAAAATACCACGTTTGCCACATATCCACCAAAGAAAGTGTAGATGTTATCCGCAAGGCAAAGGCAGACGGTGTTGACATCACCTGCGAAACAGGACCGCACTATCTTGTGATGGACGACTCAATGCTTCAGGAAGATGGCAGGTTTAAAATGAACCCACCGTTGAGAAGCAAAGAGGACCGAGACGCACTTGTTGAGGGAATAGTTGACGGAACGATTGATATGATTGCCACCGACCACGCCCCTCACTCTGCTGAAGAAAAATCAAAGGGTCTTGAAAAAAGCGCTTTCGGTGTGGTTGGTATCGAAACGGCATTTCCGATAATGTACACCTACCTTGTAAAAACAGGTGTTATTACTATGGAACGTCTTGTAGAGCTTATGGTTGTCAACCCAAGAAAAAGATTTAATATTCCTCTTGGCTGTGACTACTCTATATGGGACCTTGAAGAAGAATACGCCGTGGACCCTGCGGAATTTGTTTCTAAGGGTAAAGCGACACCGTTTGAAAATTGGAAGGTTTGCGGTCGGTGTCTTGCTACCGTGTGTGACGGAAAACTGGTATATAAAAAGTAATTTTATCAAAATTGATTTAATATAGATTATGAGAATTTCAGGAGGAAATAACTAATGGCTAAAAGAACGGACATCAAAAAGATTCTTATTATCGGCTCAGGCCCTATCGTTATCGGTCAGGCTGCTGAGTTTGACTATGCAGGCACTCAGGCTTGTCTTGCACTTAGAGAAGAAGGGTACGAGGTTGTTCTCTGCAACTCAAACCCTGCAACTATTATGACTGACACAATTATTGCTGATAAGGTATATATGGAACCTTTGACTCTCGAATATGTGGCAAAAATTATTCGCCACGAGCGTCCTGATGCTATCATTCCAGGTATCGGCGGTCAGACAGGTCTTAATCTTGCTATGCAGCTTGAGAAAAAAGGCATTTTGAAAGAATGCTGTGTTGAACTTCTTGGTACTTCAAGTGCTTCTATTGAACGTGCAGAAGACCGTGAGATGTTCAAAGAACTTTGTGAGTCTATCGGTGAACCCGTTATTCCTTCAGAGATTACGTACTCTTTAGAAGAAGCAAAGGCAGCGGCAAACAGAATCGGTTATCCCGTTGTTCTCCGTCCTGCATTCACTCTCGGCGGTACCGGCGGCGGCTTTGCTTATAATGACGCAGAGCTTATGGAAATCGGTGTTAATGCATTTAATCTTTCTCCCGTGCATCAGGTTTTGATTGAAAAATCTGTTAAGGGTTATAAAGAAATCGAGTTTGAGGTTATGCGTGACTCAAATGACCACGCAATCACAATCTGCGGTATGGAAAACATTGACCCCGTCGGTGTTCATACGGGTGACTCTTGTGTTGTTGCTCCGATTATGACACTTAGCAAAGAAGACGAAAAGATGCTCAACGATTCAGCTATCAAACTTATCAAAGAGCTTAAAATCGAAGGCGGTTGTAACGTTCAGTTTGCACTCAACCCTAATTCTTCAGAATATTATCTCATTGAGGTTAACCCTCGAGTTTCACGTTCTTCAGCACTTGCATCAAAGGCTTCAGGCTATCCGATTGCTCGCGTAACAGCAAAGATTGCGGTGGGTATGGCGCTTGAGGATATTCAGATTGCCAACACAAATGCGGCTTTTGAACCAAAACTTGACTACGTTATCGCAAAATTGCCTCGCTTCCCATTCGATAAATTTGCATCTGCTACAAACAAACTTGGTACTCAGATGAAAGCTACGGGCGAGGTTATGGGTATCGGTTCAAACCTTGAAGAAGCTCTTCTTAAGGGTATTCGTTCACTTGAAATCGGTGCAAAACACCTTTATCTTTCAAAATTCGATAATATGAGTGTTGACGAACTTCTTGACTATATTAAGGAATTCCGTTCAGATAACATTTTCGCAATTGCCGAGCTTATCTATCACGGTGTTTCTCTTGAAAAGATTCACGAAATCACAATGATAACTCCATATTTCCTTGAAGCAATTAAAAATATTATTGATATGGAAGAAAGCCTTCGTGTTAACAAAGACGTGAAAACTCTTACAACAGCTAAAAAGATGGGCTTCAGCGATAAATATATTGCTCGTCTCTGGAAATGTGAAGAAATTGACGTTTATAATATGCGTAAGGAAAATAACCTTTTCCCTGTGTTTAAAATGGTTGATACCTGCCATACGGGTGCATATATTCCTTACTTCTATTCATCATACACGGGTGAAAATACTTCCCGATTGACAGATAAGAAGAAAATTATCGTTCTTGGTGCAGGTCCAATCCGTATCGGTCAGGGTGTTGAATTTGACTATTCAACGGTTCACGCCGTTATGACGATTAAAAACGCAGGTTATGAAGCTATTATTATCAATAACAACCCTGAAACAGTTTCTACTGACTACACAACTGCTGACAAACTCTACTTTGAACCTCTCACTCCTGAAGACGTTATGAATATCGTAGAGTTTGAAAAGCCGGAAGGCGTTATCGCTTCTCTTGGCGGTCAGACTGCAATTAACCTTGCACAGCCTTTGCATGACCGCGGTGTTAAAATTATCGGTACTGACTGTGCCGCTATTGACCGTGCAGAAGATAGAAATGCTTTTGAAAATCTTCTTAATGAGCTTGATATTCCTCGCGCAAAGGGTAAAGCCGTAACAAATATGGAAGACGGTATTGCAGCAGCGGCTGATATCGGATATCCCGTTCTCGTTCGTCCTTCATTCGTTCTCGGCGGACGTGCAATGCAGATTGTTGCAAATGAAGAACAGCTTCGTCATTATCTCAAGACTGCCGTTGAAATTGATGAAGATAAACCGGTTCTTGTTGATAAATATATTCAGGGTAGAGAAGTAGAAATTGACGCTATTTGTGACGGCAGAGACGTGTTTGTTCCTGGTATTATGGAACTTGTTGAACGTACAGGCGTTCACTCAGGTGACTCAATTTCAGTTTATCCTCCTTTCTCAATATCTAACAAGGTTAAGGGCATAATCCTTCAATATGCTAAAAAACTTGGTCTTGGAATTGGTATTGTAGGTCTTTTCAACATTCAGTTTATTGTTGATGATAACGATGACGTTTATATTATTGAGGTTAACCCTCGTTCATCACGAACAGTTCCGTTCCTTTCAAAAGCAACGGGTTACTCACTTGCTGATATAGCTACTGAGGTTATTCTCGGAAAGAGTCTGAAGGAGCAGGGCTTCTTTGACATTTATCCTGATGAAAAGGACCGTTGGTACGTTAAGGCTCCTGTATTCTCATTTAATAAGATTCGAGGTCTTGACGCTTACCTTTCACCTGAAATGAAATCAACGGGTGAAGCAATCGGTTATGACCGAACAAGAACCCGTGCGGTGTATAAAGCACTTCAGGCTTCAGGTATGCACCTTCAGAATTACGGTACCGTATTCTGCACAATCGCTGATAAAGACAAGGAAGAAGCACTTCCTCTTATCAGAAGATTTTATAAGCTCGGCTTTAATATTCAGGCTACTGCGGGTACGGCGGCATTCCTCAAGAACAACGGAATTCGTACTCATGCGCTTTCTAAAATCAGTGAAGGCAGTGATGAAATTCCTGATGCTTTACGTCAAGGACACATTGCTTACTTCATTAACACAAAAGACCCCGGTTCGCACAATACAAATGACGGCGCTCAGCTTCGTCAGGTTGCAACGGAGTACAACGTGACGATGTTTACGTCTCTTGATACGGTAGATGCTCTTCTCGACGTTCTTGAAGAAACTACACTTACAATTTCAACAATTGACGCTTAAAAACTATAAAGGGGGAAGACAGCTTCCCCCTTGTGGTGCATATATGCACTACTTTCCACAAACGGCAAAATGAAGGAGAATTTATGAAACAGAGTATTTTTGAAATCCGCAGTAATGAAGCCTTGACGGAATCTGTATATAGAATGGTTCTTGTCGGAGACACTTCTGATATCACTAATTGCGGTCAGTTTGTAAATATTCAGCTTGACGGTATGTTTCTGCGTCGCCCGATTTCTGTGTGTGATTATGACGATGAAACACTTACTCTTGTCTATAAAGTTGTGGGCAAGGGGACAGAGGCTATGTCTTTAATGACTGTCGGTGAAAAATTGGACATCCTTACAGGTCTCGGAAACGGCTACGACCTTGATTGTGCAGGCGATAAACCCGTCCTTCTTGGCGGCGGCGTGGGTGTACCGCCGATGTACAACCTTGCAAAAAAATTAAGAGAGCAGGGCAAAGAAGTAAAGGTTATTCTTGGCTTCAATACTGCTGATGAAATATTTTATGAAAACGAATTTAAAGCGCTCGGCTGTAACGTTACCGTAACAACTGTTGACGGTAGCTATGGCGTTAAGGGCTTTGTTACTACGGTGCTTGAAAATATGGACTATACATATTTTTACACCTGCGGTCCTGAACCTATGCTTAAAGCTGTTTATAAAGCATCTGCAACGTCAGGTCAGATGAGCTTTGAAGAACGTATGGGCTGTGGCTTCGGTGGTTGTATGGGTTGTTCATGCAAAACTCTTACAGGCTACAAGAGAATCTGTAAAGAAGGTCCTGTTATGAAGAAGGAGGAAATTTTATGGGAAGCTTAAATGTTAATCTTTGCGGTATTGAACTTTCCAACCCTATAATTCCTGCTTCAGGTACTTTCGGGTTTGGATATGAATTTGCAGAGCTTTACGATATAAACGAACTTGGTACTTTTTCGTTCAAGGGTACAACCCGTGACGCCCGTTTCGGTAATCCTACACCAAGAATTGCAGAATGTTACAGCGGTATGATAAATGCAGTAGGTCTTCAGAACCCGGGTGTTGAGAAGGTTATTGCAGAAGAATTGCCAAAACTTAAAAAGTGTTTTAATAAGCCTGTTATGGCAAACGTTTCAGGCTTTTCAATAGAAGATTATGCTTACACTTGTGAAAAACTTGATAAAGAGGAGCAGGTCGGTTGGCTTGAAGTCAATGTTTCTTGTCCTAACGTGCACGGCGGCGGTATGAGCTTCGGTACTCAGCCTGAAGCGGCGGCTGAGGTTACAAAGGCAGTTAAAGCCGTTACCACAAAGCCGGTAATCATTAAACTTTCTCCGAACGTTACCGATATCGTTTCGATTGCAAAGGCTTGTGAGGAGGCAGGTGCTGACGGTATCAGCCTTATCAACACTTTGCTTGGAATGCGTATAAATCTTCGTACACGTCAGCCTGTAATTGCTAATAAAATGGGCGGTTTTTCAGGTCCTGCCATTTTCCCGGTAGCCGTGAGAATGGTTTATCAGGTGGCTAATGCAGTTAACGTCCCCGTTATCGGTATGGGCGGAGTTTCATCTGCGGAAGACGTAATCGAAATGATGTTGGCAGGCGCTACTGCCGTTGAGGTCGGTGCGGCTAACTTGGTAAATCCTTATGTTTGTCGCGATATTATCCGCGACCTTCCTGACGTTATGAAAAAATATGGAATAAATAATCTTAAAGAAATTATTGGAGGAGTAAAATAATGGGTAAAGACGTAATTGTAGCATGTGATTTCGCTTCGGCAGAAGCAACGTTTGCATTCCTTGACAAGTTTGCAGACTGTACTCGCAAACCTTTCGTTAAAATCGGTATGGAGCTTTTCTATGCAGAAGGTCCGTCAATCGTTAAAGAAATCAAGGCAAGAGGTCATAAAATCTTCCTTGACCTTAAACTTCACGATATTCCTAACACGGTTAAGAAGGCTATGGCTGTCCTTTCAAACCTTGACGTTGATATCACAAATCTTCATGCGGCAGGTGCAACTGCGATGATGCAGGGCGCTATTGAAGGACTTACACGTCCTGATGGCACTCGTCCTCTCTTGATTGCAGTTACTCAGTTAACATCTACTGACCAGGAAACTATGGAACGTGACATTCTTATCAAGCATCCTATTGATGAGGTTGTTATGCATTATGCCGAAACTGCAAAGAACGCAGGTCTTGACGGTATCGTTTGTTCACCGCTTGAGGCAGGTAAGGTGCATGATGTTTGCGGTAATGAATTTTTAACCATTACCCCCGGCGTTCGTTTTGCTGATGGTGATATCGGCGATCAAAAACGTGTTATGACACCTGCCGAGGCTAAAAAAATAGGCAGTGATTACATAGTTGTAGGCCGACCTATCACTGCGGCTGAAGATCCCGTTGCGGCATACAACCGTTGTGTCGCAGAGTTTGTTGATTAAGGAGCGTAAAGATGGAAAGTTATAAAAGAGAATTTATACAATTTTTAGAAAATGCAGGCGTTCTTAAATTTGGCGATTTTACCGCTAAATCAGGCAGAAAAATCCCTTATTTTATAAATGCAGGCGATATAAAAACCGGTGAGCAAATCTGCAAACTCGGTGAATTTTATGCCAAGGCTTATTTTGAAAAAGTAGGCAATAAAAAGACCGTACTTTACGGTCCTGCATATAAAGGTATTCCGATTGCAGTTTCTGTTGCAGTAGCACTTGCAAAGAACGGCCTTGATGTTCCATTCTTCTTTAACAGAAAAGAGGAAAAAGATCACGGCGAAGGCGGAGTGTTTGTTGGATATAAGCC
>JAZQYK010000098.1:0-6380 GCA_045633505.1 Candidatus Fimenecus sp.
TGTCACCCATAAGAATTGAGAAGGTTTCGTCTGCTTCCATAGCATCTTCAAGTGTTACACGAAGCATTGTACGGGTTGCAGGGTCCATTGTTGTCTCCCATAACTGCTCAGGGTCCATTTCACCAAGACCCTTATATCTCTGAATATCACAGTTTGCACCCATTTCTTCAGTAAATGCATCTCTCTGCTCATCAGAGAAAGCATATTCGTGGCGTTTACCTTTACTAACCTTGAAAAGTGGTGGTTGAGCAATATAAATATATCCGCCGTCAATCAAATCTCTCATATATCTGAAGAAGAATGTGAGAAGAAGTGTTCTGATATGCTGACCGTCAACGTCGGCATCGGCCATAATAACAATTTTGTGGTAACGAAGTTTTTCAATATTGAATTCTTCACCGATACCTGTACCGAGTGCTGTTACAACTGGTGTCAATTTGTCATTACCAATAACCTTGTCAATTCTTGCCTTTTCAACGTTGAGCATTTTACCCCAAAGTGGAAGAATTGCTTGAATTCTGTTATCTCTGCCTTCTTTAGCAGAACCGCCCGCAGAGTCACCTTCGACGATGAAAATTTCAGTATTTTCAGGGTTTTTATCAATACAGTCTGCAAGTTTACCAGGAAGTGAGTTTCCTTCAAGTGCTGATTTTCTTCTTGCACTGTCTCTTGCTTTTCTTGCTGCTTCACGAGCGCGGGATGCATCAAGTGCTTTGTTGAAAATTGCCTTTGCAGCCTGTGGATTTTCTTCAAAATATGTCATTAGCTTTTCATACATCATTTTTGACACGATTGTCTGCATTTCAGTATTACCGAGCTTACCTTTAGTCTGTCCTTCAAATTCTGCTTCGGTGAGTTTTACGCTGATAACTGCCGTTAAGCCTTCACGCACGTCATCACCTGAAAGGTTTTTATCGTTATCCTTAAGTAACTTGAACTTTCTTCCGTATTCGTTAAATACTCTCGTCAAAGCAGTTTTGAAACCGTTTTCGTGAGTACCGCCGTCGATTGTACGAACACCGTTAGCAAAACTCAATATAATTTCGTTGTAACCGTCATTATATGAAATTGAAACCTCTGCACTTCTGTCACCGTTAACAGTTGTAAAGTGCATAATATCGTCAACAACAGGTGTAAGTCCGCGGCTTGTGTTGATATAATCAACGAAGGATTTAATACCACCCTCATAGCAGAAATTTTCAGTTACGATATTTTCTTCATCACGTTTGTCAGTAAGTGTGATTGAGAGACCTGCATTCAAAAATGCCTGTTCACGAAGTCTTCTTTGTAAAACTTCATATTCATAAACAGTTGTTTCTGTGAAAATTTCAGGGTCAGCCTTGAATTTGATGAACGTACCCGTTTCATCCGTATCACCGATAACCTTAAGGTCAGTAACAATATTACCTCTTTCAAATCTCTGGTGATGAACGTGTCCGTTTTGACTGACTTCTACTTCAAACCATTCTGAAAGTGCGTTTACAACTGATGAACCAACACCGTGAAGACCGCCTGATACCTTATAACCGCTTCCGCCGAATTTACCACCTGCGTGAAGAACCGTAAGAACAACCGTTACGGCAGGAAGTCCTTGCTGTTCATTGATACCAACGGGAATACCGCGTCCGTTATCACGAACAGTTATAATATTGTCAGGTAAAATCTCAACTTCAATGTGAGTACAATAACCTGCAAGTGCTTCGTCAATAGAATTGTCCACGATTTCATAAACGAGATGGTGAAGTCCTTTAGGACCTGTAGAGCCGATGTACATACCCGGTCTTTTTCTAACCGCTTCAAGTCCTTCAAGAACCTGAATGGCAGAGGCATCGTACGTTTCGGTTACGACCGTATCCATTACTTCTTCTTCAATTGTGTTTTTAATCTGGTCGCTCATTTTTTTCCTCCGTCATAATTTGACTTTTAAATATTTGCTTTTATTCTTTTAAAAATTGTTGATGTATTAAATGGTGAAATATAAACTTTTCTTGTATTTTTTTCTGTCGTAACCACAAAGGATTTTGGCAATTCCTCAAAGGATACCGTTATACATTCACCTTTTTTTACCGCGTCGTTGATATATTCTCTTGTAGATTTCATAACAGTTGTATTATCCAAATCAAATATGCCTATAATATCATCATCAGTAATTACTGCATTTTGTCCCAGTTCGAGATACATCAATCCACCACTTTTCCGTTTTCTATTTTAAATACCTTACCTGCGGAAAGTTTTGAAATTGTTTCCTTTTCACAGCAGGTAATAAAAACCTGTTTATCGTTCATTTTGTTGAGAATGTAATTTTGACGTGTACTGTCAAGCTCACTCATTACGTCATCAAGCAAAATAATGGGATGCTCACCTTTTAAATCTTTAATAATTTCAGCTTCGCCGAGTTTTAATGAAAGAGATGCGCTTCTCTGTTGTCCCTGAGAGCCGAATTTTCGTGCTGAAATACCGTTTATAAGAATTTCAATATCGTCACGGTGAGGACCGTTGGTTGTATTTTTTAAATATAAATCATTCGGTCGGTGCTTTTGCATATTTTCAAAATACAATTTTGCAATATCCTGTTTTTCTTCGCTTTGATAACGGATATTACTTAAATATTTTATAGAAAGCTCCTCTTTTTCTCCCGAAATACCGCGATAAATTTCAGTAGCCTTCTGCTGAAGCATTTTAATATAATTGATTCTGTCAACGATTATGTCTGCACCTGCAAGTGCAATTTTTTCGTCCCACACGTCAAGGGTATCCAAAAGCGAAGGATTTTCACTTGCATTTTTTAAAAGCGCATTTTTTTGACTGATAAGATGATTAAAATACATAAGTTTTTTTGCATACATATTATCAATCTGACTTATTGCAGTATCAATAAATTTTCTTCTGTTGACAGGACCGTCCTTAATTAAAGACAGATGAATGGGCGAAAACACAACGGCATAATATTTTCCAATCAATTCACGGGGCGAATTAAGATTTATACCGTTGAAACAGGCAGTTCTTTTTTTATCAATAAAAATTGACGCTGAATTTTCTCTTAATTCAGTTTCAAAACTTAATGAAATATGTGAATTTTCTTCATTAAACTGTACTAATTCATTATCCTTTGAGCCGCGGAAACTTTTACAACCGGTAAAAAGCCAAATTGCTTCTAAAAGATTGGTTTTTCCCTGACCGTTTTGCCCATAAATCACGTTGATTTCTTTATGAGGAAAAATTCCCATAAAATCAATATTACGAAAATTTTCAATTTTAATTTCGTTAATATGCATTATTTTACCTCATAAACAACTCTGTCAAATTCAACAGTGTCACCTGAACGGATTTTTTTACCCCTTGCCGTACAAATTTCACCGTTAACTTTAACTTCACTTTCTTGAATTACTATTTTTGCGTGTCCGCCCGTCATTACGGCGTTAACAAGCTTTAATAATGAATCAAGTCTTATAAAATCACTGTCAATATTTATTTCTTTACGTTCTTTTTTTACAATATGTGCAGTAATTTTTTTCATTTTAGTTCATCCTTACAGGAAGTACCATAAACAAGAAGTTTCTTTCATAAATTAAAGAACCGTCATCTTCAGGTACCATAATAATAGGTGACGTTGCGCCGTTAAGACGAAGTGTGATTTCATCAGAATCACAAACCTTGAGTGCATCGAGAAGATATTTATTATTAAAACCGATTTCTACTCTTTCACCCTGAATATTTGCAAGAATTCTGTCATTTGCAGTACCAAGTGCAGTCGTACTTGAAATTCTGATTGAATCAGTATCAAAAATACATCTTACGTAACTCTTAATTCTTTCAGTAATAATAAGTGACGTTCTTTCAATACTGCTTATAAGATTTCTCGTATTAACCTTAACTTCAGTCTTTGCCGTTGTAGGAATTGCACTCTTATAGCTTAAAAATTCACCTTCAAGAAGACGTGAAATAATTACGTAATTTCCACATTCAAAAAGAATATGACGGGAAGCAACTACCATTGAAATTGTTTCACAGTTATCACCAATAAGTTTAATAACTTCATTAAGTGTTTTCTTTGGAACAACGAAGATTTTTTCTTCACCGTTATAATCAATTTTTTCGTTTCTGATTGCAAGTTTATAACCGTCAACTGAAACAAGACGGATATTACCGCCGGTAACCTCAAAACGAATACCAGTGTGGATTACCTTTGAATCATTTTCAGCAGCAGCAAAAATTGTTTTCTTAACCATATCCTTAAGGATTTCGCCACCAACTACAATTGGAAAACCGCCTGATACGGATGGAAGCTCAGGATAATCAGCCTCGGAAAAGCCCATAATTGAAAATTCTGAATCACCGCTCTTGATTTTACAGATAAGACGGTCATCACATTCAATTGAAACAAGGTCATCAGGAACGTTTCTCAAAATATCGCAAAGAATTTTTGCATTGAGAATAATGCTTCCTGTTTGTTCAACTCTACCTGCAACGGAAGTGATAATACCAACCTCAAGGTCATAGCCGGTAAGCATAATTCTGTCATTTTCTGCTTTTATGAGAATACCTTCAATCGTAGGAAGATTTGAAGATTTTGATGAAGTTGCTCTTTGAACGTTCATACAAGCTTCGCTGAGAATTTGTGAGGAACAGATAAATTTCATAAACATTCTCCTTTTTGATAGAAAATAAAATAATAAAAGTATAGTATTAGTAGTAGAGGCCTTTCAAACTGTCGAAAACTATAAATTTTCTTTAATTATCAAGACTTACGAGAATTTTTTTACCTTTGAAAAGTCTTTAATCAATTGTCAAAATAAATGTTATAAATTAACTTGTTGAAAACTTTATTGTTTAAAACTTGAAAAGTGTCGAAACGTTAGTTAATTTTAATCATTTATGTTTTTGATTATTTCATTGATTAAATTCTTGTATTTTGAGTCAGAAGACATTTTTTGATGTACGTTTTTAAGTGAGGAATTAACAGTTGAATGATTTCTGCCGAAAACCTTACCCACTTCATCCTGAGATAAATCAGTAATTTCTCTGATTATGTACATCGCAGCCTGTCTTGCATTATTGATATTTGCATCTCTGCGTTCGCTTTTAAGCTGTTCGGCAGTAACGCCGAAGGTAAAGGAAACCTTTTCAATAATATTATCAATAACAACGCTGACGGGTTGGCTTGTAATAAGAATATCCTTTAAAATGTCTTTTGCAATTTCAACCGTGGGAATAACGTTATTAAAAGAACAGTAAGCATAAATATTTTTAACGGATGAACCCATTTGACGAATATTACTTTTAATGTTTTCGGCAATAAAATTACAAACGTCATTTGGTAATTCAAATCTTAAATAATTTGCTTTATCTTTAATAATTGCAACTCTAGTTTCAAAATCAGGTGGCTGAATGTCACAAAGAAGACCGCTTTCAAAACGCGTTTTAAGTCTGTCTTCAATTTTTGGAATTGCACTTGGGGGTTTATCCGAAGTAAGAACAATTTGTTTTCCTGCATTGATTAAAGTATCAAATGTGTGGAAAATTTCTTCTTCTGTTTGTGCTTTACCTGCAATCATTTGAATATCGTCAATAAGCAAAGCGTCACAAGTTCTGTATTTATTATGAAAATCGTAAGTTGTTTTCGTCTGAATAGCAAAGGTTAAGTCGTTAGTTACGTCTTCACTTGTCGTAAAAACAATGTTTGCTTCAGGATTATTACTTTTGATTTTTTCAATAATCGCGTTGAGAAGGTGAGTTTTGCCAAGTCCTGAATTTCCGTAAATAAACAACGGATTAAAAACTGAACCGGGATTTTCAGCAACTCTCATTGATGCGGTATAAGCAAATTTATTTGAAGGACCGACAACAAAGTTATTAAACGTCAGTTTTGCGTTTTCAGGATTAGAAAAGCCGGAATTATCTGAAAATTCTTTTTTTTCAACGTTTTCTTTAGGAACGTTTTCAGCAGGAATAAGTTCAAGCTCAACGTTAAAGCCCATCACGTTAAAAAATGCATCTTCAATCAATTGACGGTACTTGTCCATAATCAAGTCAATTTTAAAACCTGGTGCAGCAATTATAACTCTTTCAGCTTCAAGTTTTATGAGTTTTAATGGCTCAATCCACATATTAAAAGCAATTGAGTTCATATTTTCCCTGCAATAATTACAAACAGCGTCCCAAAATTCTGAGTAAGAATTCAATTTAATATCTTCCTTTCATTAAAATTAGTAAAACAAGCAAAATGCTGTAATTTCAATAAAAACCGCTTTATTTCGCGTTTTGTTTGAATATAAGTGTACTAGCCCACTATCACACATAATACATTCTAGCACATTTTAAAAGGAATTTCAATGAATTTTAAAGGAAAAAATGAATAAATATACTATTATATATATTAT
>JAZQYK010000099.1:0-23520 GCA_045633505.1 Candidatus Fimenecus sp.
GGGTCTCTGTGCCCGACCGCAAGTTTGCGGTAAATTTTCGGGCAGGCACGGAGACCTGCCCCTACAATACACTAAATTAGTAACATCTATAATCGCAACGCAGTTCCGACATTTTGCGCTTTGCGTTTTGCACTTTGCATTCTGTTCGACAAACTCAAATTTGCGCAAAAAAACAGGACGGTTTTGCCGTCCTGTTAAACTAGTTATATTATTGTGCAACCATTCCGCAGATATACGAAATCGGGATTAGCACTGCCTTGATAATCGGTTTGATTGCTTCGAGATTTTCAACCACGAATGGAGACCAAACGTAATAATACTGTTCAATGAACCAATCGCCGAAGGTTGTTCCTTTAAGAACGTTATCACGGAAGGCTCTGAGGTTTGTGAGCACCGTTTCTTCAAAACTTGAGCCCATCATAGCCCAACCTGTGAGGCAGGTTGCCATATTAGCACCCGTTTTTCTGGTTGCAACGTCACCTTGAGTTGCCTGAGCCGTTGGAGAAACGTATCTCAGCACGTTGCCCTCTCTTGTGATTATATGCTTACCTTTTTCGGTATTCTCAATTGTTCCGTTACCATTCAAATCGTTATCGAACGTCTCTGTAAGCAAAACTTCCTGAGTAGCGCCGTTATTGTCAATAAAATTTGCATATTGTCTTGTCGTAACACTGTTGTCGGGGTTTACAATGTCAAGACCGGTAGGATAATTGCTTCCTGAAACACCGTTTATATCGTAATCGGTCCAACCGCATGGATAAGCCACCGGAGTTCCGCCTACTTGAGCAGGTTTCAGCCACTTTTGTTCATAAACCAAGTTCTCACCTGCGCCCACATCTTTTTTGTTGATTGAACGCATATTATTCACAATGGCAAAAGCACTTTCAAAGCTGTATTTTGCCATATCCTCTTTACCTGATTCAAATCTTACAAGAATACTTGAGTCGGTATATCTCACGTTGTCGTCACTAATGTTTTCGGTTGTGGCAAGGCTGAAAGAAATGTCAACGGGAGTGTATCCGAAACCAATGCCGCCGAGAAGAAGAGTGGTGTTAGGTGAAAGATATTCACGAATGTACAACAATTCGCCAAGATATTCTTCATTATCTTCACCGTAGTTACGATAGGTCGGTGCTGAGAAAATATAAGTATAAAGGTCGGTGTCAATTGCAACGCCTTCAGCATTCATAACAGTAGATGAAGGAACTCCGTTAAGCCACGTAATGTTGCCATTATCATCAATTTCGACACCGGCATCAACAACGGGGTCATAGAGAATGTCCACCTGAAAAGCATTGGTCATAGCATCATTACCTGCTTCAAATTCAGCACAAGCCATTCGCACGGCAGTCTGAACGTGCCAACGGTCAGCCATTGTCCCATTTAAACCCGTAAGGCTGAAAAGCACCTGACCTGCCAATGGCATAACCAAAGCGAGAATTGCAACGCAAATTATCAATTCTACCAAAGTTAACCCTTTTTTGTTGTGAACGAGTTTAAACATTAACTCACCCCATTTGTTTGGTATCGGGTCAGAAAAACTGCCCCGTTTAAATCTTATTAGTCTCTTGTAGCAACAGAGTTTATACCACCCATTTCATCGAGTGATTTTACATCTGTGCCGTCGTACATTTTAACGCTGTCTGACCAACCGCCTGTCTGGTCGCAAGAAAGACGAGGGTCATAAGTCCAGAAGATTCTAGCCTTTTCGCCGTCATCATATTCGCCGTCTTTGTCAGCGTCAAGATAACCCGTTGCAATCCACATACCGTTAACGTTGTTAATCTGTACGATATTACAATACATTTCGTCAGAAATCTTAACAGCCTTCCACTGATAGTTACGGTTACTGGATGTCTGCTTGTGGTCTGCATCTTTATTTGTGTCAATCCAGTAGCAAACGTTAACGTAAGAAGCTGCTTCACCTGTACCTGAATAAGCCTCAACCGTTGTACCGCTAAGGTCAGTTGACTTTGTTGCACCACAATAAGTTTTTGGAGCCTTATCACTCTGGTCACCAACAGCAACCCAAGTGTCGTCGTTATAAGCAACGTCGTTAACAGAGTTAAGTGTTGAAATGAAGCCGAAAGCCTTCCACTCAATACCACTGAAGCTACCCCAAGATGTTGATGTGTAAGTAACATTCTTAACAACATTGATAAGCTCATCAGTGTTCAAGCCATAGTTGTAGTTTTCCTTTGACCTGATACGTGAGCAAGAATCATAGAAGTCAAAGTAATAATCAGAGCCGATACTGAAGGTTTGACCAGCCTGAGTCTTATTGTCTTCGTTATAGCTTCCTGCTGCACCTGAAGAACCAACTGTACCTGACCATTTTGAGCCGTGAACCTTAAATGTTTTACCATTTACACGGTCAACCCATTGATATGACTGGAATTCAGCATAAACATTACGGTCATTAAAGCCCTTATCGTCAGAGTTGTTTGCAACTGTATTGCCGTCGTTATCGTCGTCGTATTTTTCGCACTTCCAGCTGAGAAGTGTTCCGTTTTCAGTACCCCACATTGCAACAGGGTTCATTGACCAAGAAGTACCCCATGTTACACAGTTAACCTTTGTGTTTGCAAGAGGATGGCTTCGAAGATAACTGTAGGTTGAGCTTGTTGTGCTTGAAGTTGCAGCATCTGTACCATCTGTTGAAATATATTGAATATGCTTGTTATTAAACCAGCACATTGCACCACCAAGGTTACCGATGTGCTTATAAATAACACGGTTAGGCTTTGAAGAAACGTTTGAACGTGAATTGAGATAATAGAACTGATGGAAAGCATTTGATTCAGCATCAAGCTTATAACCAGTACTGTCAGTTGCTTTATCTTCACCTGTTGAAACGTTATCTGAGCTTTGAGTACCAGTGTTACTTGTACCCGCTCTTATAAGAACAATACCATTGTTGAAAACAGCATTAACGAAAGCGTCATCACCTGTGCCACTACCTGTGTACTCAGCAAGACCACCAGTGATGTAACCAACCATCATTGAAATTGGAATATCATTTTCACCTGAAGGTACCATTGTACTTGCACAGTCAAGGTAGGTTGCAGCCTCACGGCTATTGTTCCAATAGAAAATTCTGTTTCCTTCCTTATCATTTGCCTGGTCGAAAACCTTATCGTCTGTTGGGTTCATTGTTCTTGCAATAGCGAGTGGGTATGAAAGGTAGGACATTGTGATATCAATTACCTGACCGCCCGTGATATTCTGCTGGTTATAACCGTCACCGTTATGCACGTAAATTTCAGGAACGGTAAGACGGGAAGCATCCTTTGAAATATAACTTGCGAAGTCACCAACAATTGATGAGTCAATGGTCGTTTTACTGTCGAAAGCCTTACCTGTCAATGCATACTGAACGTTTGAGAACGGATAATAAACGATATCGTAGTTCCAATATCTGTTACCGAATGCTGAAAGAACCCAAGCTTTTTTGTCAAAGTCCAAAGCTCTCTGTAAGCCGTTATATTTTATCGTACCTGAGCCGTCAGTTGTGTAAGCAATTACGCCGTAAGTACCCTTCCATTTTGACCAATCGCCAAAGCCTGAAGAATTGATATAGAACGTGTCGCTTCTTACAGAACTGCTTCCGCCAACCTGATTGAAGGATGCGTCACCTTGGTCGTCGGCTCTCATTATGTTACCGTCACCACGGCTTGAGCCGTTTGACCAAGCATCCATAACCGCAGGAATATAACCACAATAGAGGTTATAAGTTGAAGTCGGATATTCAACTGAGCCGTAATAACCCTGAGCGCCGTCGCTTGAAGTTGAGTAATAAGGACCGCCTGAACCGGTTGAACCTGTACCCGTAATCTGAATAGCGTCAACTGAAGTCAACGTAATAATATTTGTATTTGCTTCTTGATTGTTTATAAGATAATAAACAGAGTTGTCGGTTACTCCAATCCAGTCTGTTGCAAGGTTGATGTTCCAATAACGGTTAAGACCAACAACACTCTGTCCGCCGATAGATGCGTTGTCATAATCAGTATCAGCATAAAAAACGCTATACATTGCGTCACGGGTTGACACGTTATTTTCGAGGTCAGGATAACTGGTCTTACTCTGTTGCAACTCGAAATAATAAGCTTCACCGTCAGGAAGATACATTGCAATGTTAGTATTTTTATTGGTTCTGTCACTATCAAGCGCATTGATGGTAAACGTATTGGCGTTCATAAGTTTTAAACTACTATATCCGCCAAGATTAAAGCCACTGTTATGACTGCCACGGTAAACGTAGCTGTATTCTGCACCCGTACTGTAAGTTTCCGTTGAAACATACCGTCTGTTACCTGTTTCAACCTCGTCATTGTTAATGTCGGTGTGATAAGTATAGTCACCGCCCCAGTAATAGTTACCGTCAACTTCAATTTCCTGACCGTCAACCGTTACCGTTGTGTTTGGTCGTTTCCAGAAACGACGCACCTGACCCTCGTCACCGCACATTACGTAATAACCGTAAGTATCGCCGTCGCTGGTTTCTTTACTGTGATTATCAGCACTTTCAGCAGGTACCCACTCAACGTCGTTCATTGCAGATGTGAGTTTTATAGGGTTTGATGCTGAAACTGAACTGCTAAGTTCATCATCAGTTGTATTCATAACACGACGGTGAATAAGAAGGTCGCCATCTTCGTCGATTTCACCGCGGGATACGTAATAATGGTACTCGTTACCGTCGTCATCGGCAACAAGTGACTTTTCACCAACCATAATCATTGACGGTGCGTCAACCTGAATTTCATAAATCTGACCGCAGTGCTTGAAAAGGAGTGGTGACGTCTCAAACGAAACCTTGTCACCGCCGCCATATACAGTCAAAAGAAGCATATTTGTTTCATTCAGCGCGGCATCGGGGTGATATTCAAGGTTGTAATCGACACCTTCTGTAAGTGTAATTTCACTTGTTAAGCCCGTTGCAGAAAGTTCGCATTCGCTTAACGTGAAATTGATACCGTTACCATAAATTGTAATATAAGCCTTCTGGAAGTCATCAGTAAGTGATGACGGGAAAAGTCGGATACCCGAACTGCTGCCGAGCTCGTCGGTTGTGATTGTTGTGTAACCGCCATCAAGATTGACAATTCCGTTTTCAGTTGGTTGAGTTCCTCTTGAAGAAAGACCGTAAGCATTAACGTTTGATGATACCGTAGCAGTAGCTACTGACGAGCCGTTAACCGTTGCTGTCGGAGAAGTCAAAGACATAGGAACGTCATTGACGGGAACTGTATAACCGTCTTTCGCAACTCCACCGCCAAGAAGAACCTGCAAAATACCTGACTCAGTCTGCACTTTGCTCATTCTTTCGCCGGAAATGTCAATCGTCTGCAAATAAGACAACATCAATGGAGCAAAGCAGAAAATCATAAGCATAAGAATTGTCATCGCTGTCAAAAGCTCAACAAGAGTCATACCTTTTTTACTTTTTAAGTAAGATTTAAAGCTTTTAATCATTGCAAGGCACTCTCCTTTCAAATTAGTGGAAAACGTCTCCGTTTTTAGGGGTGCCCCACTGAATTTTTGAGGCATCACTTGGCATTGGCTGAATGATTTCGTCAATTCTGCCCGTTTCGCCATTTACATATACGTGACCATTGTTGTCCATTGTAAGCTGTAATCTTTCAAACAGACAAGTGTCACCTTCAAAATAAGATTCTGTTTCTGTACCGTAATAAATTTCTTTAATTTTTTCGCATTTTTCAATAACGGAATCACCGTAAATCTGATAACCGTCTCTGCCGTCAATAACTGCATCGCAGAAATATTTAAGCAAGTCGATACCCGTTGCTGAAGATTCAACGACTTCACCCGTTGAATTGTTTGACAATGATGTATCTTCACCGAAAGAGCCATAGAAATAAGCCATATCACCTGCATTAAAGAGACGATAAGTTTCGGTTCCCGTACCTTGAGTATAAATTTTCACTACAACGTTACCGTTAAAGAAAACTTTATTTGCAGGAACAGAGTTTCCGTGTTCGTTTGTAACGTTTGTACCTGTATAAAGGTCGTCAGTTTCAACTGTACCGTGACCTAACATAACCGTACCAAGTCGGAAACGGTTACCAAGCATTGCAACGGTATCTGTCAACGCTGTACCAAACAAGGAGTCAGGGTTTGTGATATAAGCATAAAGTGTGATATTACCGTCGATGATAATGTTATCGCCATAAAGACCAATACAGTTGTACTGACCCTTATCAGGAGTGGCGTCAATACCCACGTTCTGTAAGAAAACGTTGCCTGCTGATGCAATAACGTAAAAGTTATCGCCATAGTCACCTTTTTGTCTGTCTGCCTTTTCTTTAATAGGCTGGCCTTTAAGAACCTTTGAATTTTCAGGCTTCGGCAAGATTAAGTCGGCATTACTTGTATAAGAATACATCTTAATAACACGGTTACTTGGAATATCAGGGAAAAGTTTATTACCGTCACTGTCAGTAACTGTTGAAAGCTGATGATAAACCTGATTCATAAAGCCGTTGAAAATACCTCTGACGATTTTGCCGAGTCTTGTTAAAAGTCCGTCGCCGCTTTCAATGTTGATTGATGTGTCAAGTGTTTCATAATAAATTGTTTCTTCAGAAACGTCTGAGAAAACACTTTCCTCACGGCTTAAATAACCGTCATCATCATAAATTGATGCTTCATTAGCACCCACTGTTTCAGTAGGTGAAACGTAACCATATACAACCTTTGTGAATTCGTCAACGGTTGCTGTACACTGGAATACCTTAACGGGTGTTGGATTTTCAACGTAACCCCCTTCGGCGTCTTCATCCACAACGCGAATTAAGTCTTCACCGTTACCAATTTTTACGTCGAAATAGCCAAAATAGCCGTCCGCTGTCTGTTTAGATGCATCCAGCGTAAATTCAAATCCATCCCAGACGGTATTTGAATCAGAACCTGCGCTCTTTGTATAATAAACGTAAACACGTTGAGAAGTAATAATTGCTTCATCACCGCCGTTAGCACCAACTTGAGAAAAGCGGAAAAGGTCACTACCACTCTGGCTTGTGCTGCCCTGACTGATTGCCTCTTGATAAGCATAAGACGCTGCCTCAACACCTGCACGACCAAGATAATAAGCCTGCTTTTCGTTGTGCATCCATCTGACAGACACATATGAATTATATGCCATTACAGCAGCCGCTGAAGCGAAGGTCATAACAATGGTCATTATAATAAGCACCATTGGTAACGCCATACCTTCGTTATTTTTAAGGTATTTTTTCATTTTGTCTGCTCCCTTCTGTAACGAGTTTTAATCAAAATTGTTATACTATGTATATATAACGTACAAATTAAACGATAACTCTCAACACTTCTTCCAAAGACGTTGTGCCTTCCATCATCTTGTAAAGGCCTTCGTCTTTAAGTGTTTTCATTTCTTGTTTAACCGCCAAATCTCTAACCTCTGCAACTGTTGCGCGGTCAAGAATGAGACGTTTCATTTCTTCAGTAACTGTAAGGAATTCAAATACAGCTTCTCGTCCCTTATAGCCTGTATTATTACAAGTAAGACATCCCTTTGACTTGTAAAGCTTATAGCTTGGCTGATTATAGCCATAAGTTTCAAGGTCAGGAACGATTTTCTTGAGTTCTGCATGAGAAATTTCATATTCCTCACGGCATTTTGGACAAAGTTTTCTTACAAGACGCTGTGCAAGAACACCAACAAGTGATGATGCAGTAAGGAACGGTTCAACACCCATTTCGTCAAGACGGGTAACCGCACCCGGCGCGTCGTTTGTATGAAGTGTTGAAAGAACCATATGTCCCGTAAGAGCCGCTTCAACCGCGATTTTTGCAGTCTCGCTATCACGAATTTCACCGACCATGACGATGTCAGGGTCAGAACGAAGAACTGAACGAAGAGCAGCGGCGAAGGTCATACCTGCGCGGTTGTTCATCTGAACCTGGTTGATACCTGCCATTCTGCGTTCAACAGGGTCTTCAAGTGTAATAACGTTCTTTTCGATTGTACTGATTTCAGCCAACGTTGCGTAAAGTGTTGTTGATTTACCGCTACCTGTAGGGCCTGTAACAAGAACGAAGCCGTAAGGCATACGAATTGCGCGGTCAAATCTTTCAAACTGACGAGGGCTGAACTTAATATCTTTAATTGTGACTGTCTTCGTATTGCTTCTTTCCAACAAACGCATTACGACTTTTTCACCGTAAACTGTCGGCATAGATGCAATACGGACGTCCATTGTTTTATCTTCAAATTTAACTGTTGCACGTCCGTCCTGCGGAATTCGGCGTTCAGCGATATCCATACCGCCGATAACCTTAATTCTCGAAATAACTGCCGCATACATTTTAATAGGGTTCTGCATAATTTCCTGCAAAACACCGTCAATTCTGAAACGAACTCTCATATATTTTTCGAGTGCTTCAACGTGAATATCAGATGCGCCTGCTTTAATAGCATTGTTGATAATCTGGTTAACAAGCTGAACCGCAGGTTTATCGTCGATATCGAGCTCTTCTGACTGTTGAGTTTCTTCTTCCTCGTCGCCGTAATCCTCAACACCCGTGTTCATATTGGCAAAGTTTTCGATAGCAGCACGAAGCTCCATATCCGCCGCAACAACAGGTGTGATGTCATAGCCCGTAATCATACGAAGATTATCGACTGTGAGAATATCGTTTGGATTCTGCATTGCAACAAAAACAGTGCCTTCTTCTTCATAAATCGGAAGAACGTTGTTTCTGAGTGCAAATTCAGGAGTAATAAGGTTGGCAACCGCAATATTAACGCCTACTTCGTCAATTGAAACGAACTTGTAGCCCGTCTTTTTTGCCAACATTCTCGCAATATCTTCTTCAGTACAATAACCTAACTGAGTAAGGATTGTACCGATAAGCTGTTTACTGGTTTTTTGTATTTCCAAAGCCTCTTTAAGTTGGTCTTCGGTTATAATACCGGCATCAACAAGTCTTGCACAAATGCTGCCGGGAATAATAATATCAGCCATTGAAAAAACCTATCTTTCTTAATGTGGATTTTGCTAAATCTTATTTAGTAAAGTTAACAATTGTAAGTATTGCCACTACTGTTCCGTCTTCTTGCTCTGCCATTGAAATTGAATCAACTCTTGCAATTTGTTCTTGGGAAGTAATGTGTTTAACCATACCCTTAACGTTGATTTCGTCACCTATTACCGTAACGGTTGCAGTTGCCTCATTAACAACTCCGCTTGCAGTAAGCTCACCAACTTCAATTTCAGTAACTTTAAGCTCATATTCTTCGCAAAGTTCAACAAGCTCTACGTAATAATCAACTCTGTTATACGCGCCTTCATCGGCGATAACTGCATCATATTTTTCCTTTTGAGCAAGGTAATACTCTGAATTTGCCTGAAGGTCCTTGAGGTTTTTAAGAAGTGTTCTGTTGTCGTTATAGACAGTAATCTGTTTTGCAACGGATGCTTCTAAATCAACACCTTCCTGGAAGGTGTACCAACCTGCATAACCAAGCACTGCTGCCAATAAAACAAGGATAATTGTAATAATAACGTTACCGTTTATTTTATCTTTAAGCTGAGAAAGATTTATGTTCATATTCATTTTTCAATCCTCCTCTTATTCTGCTGCTGACGTTGACTCTGTTGTTTCAGCAGGAGCCGTTGTTGTAGTAGTTGTTGTAGTAGTTGTTGTTGTTGTGGTTGTAATCAAGTTACCTTTTTCGTCTGTTGAAATCTCGCCGCCGAGAGATACGAAAATGCGGAATTTGTAAACCGTTTCTTCGCCTTTACCTTCGCTGTCGCCTTCGATAATCGGCATATCATTAACAACTTTAACTTCTTTGACTACATCAGCAAAGCCCTCACCGTTTTTAAGAAGGTCTTCATAAGCACGAAGATGGTCAACTGCATCACCGATACCCTGTGCCGCTGAAAGTTCACCCTCAATAACGCAGATAGAATCCTTCTGCCAATCAGAAAGTGCAAGTGCAGTAATCTTAATGTATTCAGGACGGCTTTCCTGAACCATAGTCAAGAATTTCAATGAGCTTGGGTCCTTTGATTTGATTGCATCAAGTCTGCTCTGTGATAAAACAAGCTCATCATATATAGTTTTATATTGCTGTAATTCGTTGATTTCAGCTGTGATTACAGAATTCTGTCTGTTAACATCCTGCAACTGACCTTTAAGAATCAACGTTCTTGCATAAAAGCCGAAATAAATTACGAGCATACACGCAAGAATAAGTAATGCAACCTTCAAAATAAGGTCTTTTTTCTTTCTGCCTTCAAGATACTTTCTGTAACTTGCAGGCAACAAACTTACCTTAAACAAAATTATCCCTCCAATACTGAAATTGCAGCTCCGATACAACTTGCATATTCACCTAAAGATTCATTTTCTTTTGCAAGTGCCGGATAGAACTGAGGTTCTTCCATCGGAATGTACAGATTTTCCTGCAATGCAGGCATAATTTTTGAAACTGCGGTTGAATTTATAATAAGATAAATCTTTTCCATCGGTACGTTATTCTGCATTGAATAATAACTGATGGTTGAAGACGTTTCTTGCATAAGGAATGACGAAACCGTCTCAAGCTCTTCGTCAGTATAAGACATATCACGTGAACCTTTGAAGATTGCTGCGACTGAATCCTGAATTTTTTCAGGAATTGTTATTGAACGAACCATTGAAATTTCGTTACCCTGAACGACAATGAAATTCAATACGTCATCAGTAAGATTAACAACACCGTATTTTGCACCGTTACAGATTTCGTTGATACCTCTGCAATATGCCAAAAGTGATGAGTCAATATCCTGAATTTGAAGCTTTGATGCTGTAAAGATATTGATATAACCCTCAAGCATTTGTCTTCTTGCGGCGATGAGCATAACGTTTGTCTGAGGAACGTCATCATCGTCCTTGGTCTCACCTGCTACAACATAGTCAACTTCCATTTCCTGAATAGGAATAGGAATAAACTCCTGAGCCTGTAAAAGAACCATATTTCTCAATTTATCGTTATCAACCTTTGGAAAGGATGCAAAACGCATAAGCACGTTTTCATTATTTACAGCAACTGCAATGTCAGTTGACTGGAAATTACCGGAAGTAATTAACTGAGTAAGTGCTGTATTAAAACCGTCAGCATCTCTGATAAAGCCTTCTTCAACAATGCCCTCCTGCAACGGCATATAACCCATTGCAAGAATTCTATAAGCGCCGTTTTCTTTTGTAACTTCAACAGCTCTTACTTCATTGGTTGTAACCTCACAACCAATAATACTTTTAATTTTAGCCATAGTATCATTCTCCTAATATATACGGATACTCTTTTATGCACCCATTGACGTAGATGCTGTAAGCATTGGAACATAAAGAGCGATAAGCATACCACCAACAACAACACCGACGAAAACAAGTGCGATTGGTTCAATCATTGAACGAAGATTTCGTGACGTGTTTTCAACGTCTTCTTCAAAGAACTCTGCAACCTTATCAAGAAGTTCAGGCAAAGCACCCGATTCCTCACCGATGGCAACCATACCTGTAACCATTGGCGGAAACAGACCGCTTTTTTCAAGAGCTGATGAAATTGGTGAACCTTCTTCAATATCTGAAATTGCCTGTTTAACTGCGGCCGCAAGTTTATCACTACCCGCAGTCGGACCTGCACTCTTCATAGCTTCAACTGCGGTAACACCGCCTGCAAGAAGCGTTGCAAAGGTACGGCAGAAACGAGCAACAACCATCTTGGTCATAAACGAACCGAACACAGGCATTGTAAGTTTTGTATTTTCCCACAACAAATGTGCCGGAGGGCTTTTCATAATAAGAATAACTACTGCAACTATACTGCTGGCAACAAGTATCCAAGTTCCCGTATTTGCAATCAAGCTGTCAGAAGCATCAAAAATGAATTGTGAAAGAGCATTTAATTCCATACCGTCCTTCATCATACCTTTGAAGGTTGGAACCATAAAATAAAGCATGGCAATCAAAATTACAACCGCCATAATACCAACGCTTCGTGGATAAGAGAATGCTGACTTGATGTTTTTCTGAAGATTTTTTTCCTTCTGCATCTGGTCAGCAAGACTGACAAGGGATTGCTCCATAATACCACCGGTTTCACCGGCTGCAATCATAGCGATAAACAAAGGTGAGAAAATTTTAGGATATTCAGCAAATGCATCTGACAAAGGCATACCGCCTTCAACGTTTTTTGCAACAGTATCAATTGCATCAGCAAATTTTCCGTTTTCAGTCTGTTTTGAAAGTGTTGTTAAAGCTCTTGTAACAGGAACACCGGCTGAAAGCATAACCGCCAACTGACGACAGAAAACCGCAACGTCTTCAGTAGTAATCTTACCACCTGATTTTGATTTTGTTTTTCCTGCATTTCCTTTTTCTTTAACTTCCGTAACAATAATACCTGCTTCACGGAGCTTGTTTACGGCTTGTGTGGAGTTATCCGCAATAACTTCACCGTGGACATTTTGTCCCTGTCGGTTCAAACCGTCATATGTAAAGGCTGCCAAGAGATTTCCCCCTTTGTATGTTTAGTAAAGGTTTTTTTAATAGCCCATAGTGGCCATAAGTCTTAAAACTTCCTTCTGGTCAACGCAGAATTCAACGACTGCGTCCTTGGAAATTTTCTGTTGTTTCAAAAGTGTTAACAATGCCTGGTCCATTGTCTGCATTCCTTGCATCTGACCCGTCTGCATTGTTGCATAAAGCTGATGCTCTTTTTCTTCACGAATCAAGTTTTTGATTGCGGGAGTATCAACCATATATTCAACGGCGGCAACACGGCCTTTACCGTTAATTGTCGGAATAAGCTGCTGAGAAATAACCGCTTTTAATGAGTTTGCAAGCTGGGAACGAATCTGTCCTTTTTGTTCTGCGGGGAAAGAGTCGATAATTCTCGAAATCGTAAGCGGAGCAGTCTGAGTGTGAAGTGTGGAAAAAACCAAGTGACCTGTTTCAGCGGCAGTAACCGCAATCTGAATACTTTCAGGGTCACGCATTTCACCAATCATAATTGTGTCAGGGTCGTGACGGAGAACTGTTCTGAGCGCATTAGCAAAACTCTTGGTATCAGTTCCGATTTCGCGCTGACGGATTGTAGATTTTTTGTGTGTATGTAAGAATTCGATAGGGTCTTCAACTGTTACGATATTTGTTTCATATCTCTCGTTGATATAGTTAAGCATCGCGGCAAGTGTTGTTGATTT
The DNA here is from genome assembly GCA_045633505.1 of Candidatus Fimenecus sp. Classification (GTDB taxonomy): domain Bacteria; phylum Bacillota; class Clostridia; order Oscillospirales; family Acutalibacteraceae; genus Fimenecus. The sequence continues at coordinate 13,242 of JAZQYK010000099.1, forward strand.
ACCGCTACCTGTCGGACCTGTAACGAGAACGAGTCCTCGAGGAAGGTTACAAAGTCGCTTAACGTCAGCAGGAAGACCTAATTTATCAAGCTCGGGAATGCTGAACGGAATTGCTCTGAAAACTGCGGCGATTGAGTTTCTCTGGATAATAACGTTACCACGGAAACGAGCACAACCGGGGACTGAAACCGCAAGGTCGAGCTCCCATTCTGTTTCAAGCTCACGTTTTTGGTCATTTGAAATTACCTGAAGGAGAAGAGCTTCAACGTCTTCGGGGAACATTCTTGGTAATTCTTCTTGTCTTACGAGGTCACCGTTAATACGGATGCAGGGTGGAATACCGCTGACGATATGAAGGTCGGAGCCTTTTTTCTCTACTGTAAGTCTAAGAAGGTCTTCTAAGGTTACAGGATAATTGCTTGGCTTACCTGAGAACATCATTTTTTGCTCATCTCATTTCGTAATTTTTAAGTGCTGATTAAAGCAGGTTTAGGGGTGCGAAGTTCGCACCCCACTTTTTATAAATTATGCTGCATCAAGAGCATCAAGAAGGTTCTTCATTCTTGTTGCCTGGTCTGATGTTGCTTTTACGTAAGTAACAGCCTTGAATGAATTGTCTGTTTCAAGTGTTACGTACTGAACTTCAACGCCACCAAACACTTCAGGGTAAAGTGACTGCATAAGATTGAATCTTCTCTGTACCTGTTCAAGTGCAACTGCGTCTGATGCATCGCTGATTGAGTCAACAGGAATCCATGTCTTTTCGCCTGTATCAACAGTATCAAGAGCAACAAGCAAGTCATAGATTTCATTGTTCCACGTAATCTCGTCACAATAAACGATAATGCTGTTTGTGATTGCAGAGTGGTCATAGAGATAGAATGAAACGTTTTCGTAAGAAACGCCGTTAAGTCTTGCCATAAGTTCATCTACCGTACAATTCTGAGCAGTATATGTATGAACTGTACTTGCGGCAGTAGCAACGTTGCTGTCAACTGCTTCGATAATGTTCTTAACGTTAGCAATTGCTGATGCTGTACCGAAGAGCCAAAGTGATTTTGTCATTCTGCTGTGACCGTATGTTGTAACGCTTTCGCCTGATTTAGAAATAAGAGTTTCTGCATCATTTCTTGAAATATTAACAAGGTCAACTCTTTCAAAGATGATTGGCTCCGGTTCTGATGTTGTTGTATCATCATCAGGAGTTGTATCAGCAGTTGTGTCGTCGTCAGGAGTTGTGTCAGCAGTTGTGTCATCATCAGGAGTTGTTGTATCTTCACTAGGAGGAGTTACTGTTGTTCCGCCATCCACGATATTGCTGATAGCAGCCTCTGTGTCAACAACCTTTTTGATTGTCATAATGTCAGCCAATTGTGTACCGCTTACATAAACGAAAAGTGTCATCGGATATGAATTCATTGTGATACCTGTGTGAAGACCGAGGCTTCCGAGGAGACTTGAAAATTCAGATGCTGTAATATATTTAAGTTCGATAGGGGTAAATGCAGCAGCAATACTGTTACTGCCAACGCTGATATTCTCGCTTGCGTCAAGAATTTCAACGAGTTCTGCAAGTTTAGCCATTTCTTTTGGATATGCACTAATCCAAACGTCTCTCATATTATTTGACTGAGCAACTGTCTTCATACTTGAAAGACCAAGTGCGTTTGCCTGACTGAGAAGTTCATCGTAAGTAATATACTTAAATGAGAACTTTGAAAGCACGAGACTGTCAACAAACGTTGAGTTAAGGTCATCAGGAGTTGAAATAAGAAGTGTGTTGCCGTCTTTAAGATATGACATACCAACAAATCTTGTTACGTAGTCGATAGCCTTAAGAGGTGAAACGTTTTCAAGCTCAATGTCAATCTTTGAATCTGTTCCCTTGAAGATTACTGTGTAGCCTGCGTTGTAAGCAATCGCTGAAACAACGTCTTTAACACTGGCATCTTTAGCCTTGATTGTAATCTTTGAAGAAACAATGCTTGATGTTGAGTTTGTTGTTGTAATCGGAAGCTTGAGAACCTGACCTCTGTAAAGAGTGTCTTCGCTGTCAAGACCGTTATAAGTCATAATATCGCTGATTGTGATACCGTTCTTCTGAGCGATTGATGCCATTGTGTCGCCACTCTTAACAGAATAGTAACGATATTGACCGAGGCCTGTTCCGTTTGAACCGCCGCCATAATTTTCTGACCCCATAACTGTCATTGGTGCAACAGCACTAATGATGAGAATCAGTGACAAGGCAATTGCAAGGATTGACTTGCCGAACTTTTTAGAACCTTTCATTTTTAGTCCCCCTAAAAAACTTTATGTTAATTTAATAATTGCTTAATTTATGTAATTACGGTTTACTGACCGTATTTGATTTCGACTTTCTTTTCGCCGAGAGCAACGATTACACAATCGTCTGTAATATCTTCAACCATCCAGGATGAACCGTTAATATAATCGCCAACCTGAAGTGTTGAATAAGAATTTGTCTTTGTTTCCATAACAGCCGTGTAATAGCCGTCAGAGTTAACGATGATTGCCGTGATTTTTGCATTAGCGATATCAACCTCATCAAAAACGTTGTCGCCTTCAATTTCGATGTCTTCTAAATCTCTGACATCCTGAGGAAGATGGTCAACGTTCTGAGCTTCGCCGCCGCCAACCGGAGACGTATCAATTTCAGGTGAACTCGTCGTAATAATGATTGCCAAAGCAACAAGAATGGAGATTGCACCGACGATTGCCGGAATAATTATCTTCATTTTTGGGTTTTTATCAAAGAAAGCGGTTATTCCGTTACCCTCTTTCTTTCCACCGCCGGAGCCGCCTTTTAACTTGGCGATTAAATCTTTAATATCCATATTCATCTGAAATTGCCTCCCGAATTTTATGTTAAGCACAAGATGTTGTGTTTCAGTTAAAAACATCAACAATTTAAAAAAAGGATACACTTCTCCCTATTGTGCATATTTATACACAATTATTTTATACCAAAATGGTGCAAAAATCAACCAAAATTTTAATGTAAAAGTGTACAAAATATATATGAATTTTTGTGTATATTGTTATACATAAAAGTGACTGTATATTGGGGACCGAATTTTTTCAGGTTTCAGCAGGAAGAAGTTTGTGTTTTCACCTTCAAAAAAGCAAAATAAATGAGGCGCACTTCCTTACGGAGTGCGCCTCTGCGATGTGTCTTATAAATAATATTCTCTTAAGAATTAATAGGCAATGTTTGAATACACAGCATTGTTTGTAGCTTTGCCCTTACCTGTAATTGGAACAACAACAGCCTTAAGGTTAAGTGTTGCTGAAAATGTGTAAGAAAGTTCAAAGTTTGTGAGCTTATCGCCAGTGATTGTTGCCTTCAAAACGATTGCACTATACTTAACGTCAGATGAATCAACTGTAAGTGCTGAACCAACTGCATCACTGATACCCTTAACAACTTCTTCGTGTGTAAAGAAGTCATTTGTTGCTCTTGAAAGTGGGTTTGAACCGTCTTTCTTAGGGTTGCTGCATGCTTTAATCTGGAACATATAAACGTCGCCCTGCTTAGCAAACTTCTGAATGTCTGCTTCAGTAAGTTTTGTGCCAACAAGAAGGTGCTGTTCGTTCATACCCTCTGCAGGAAGTTTTCCGTTAACAACCGCAGCTTCTTTTGTACCAATTCCGAGGAAGCCACCAACAACAGAGTCAAGAGAAGCGTTTTCGTCAACGCCCTTGATGATACCATCAAGTGTATCTGTTGCATTACCAACATCAATTGCACCGTCTTCTGTATAGTCAGAAACTCTCTTCCAGTTGTAGCTACCGTTAGCAGCAGCTGCTGTAACCTTGTTAAGAAGAGCTACTGCGTCAGCTGTTGATGTGTCAGCAGCACCTGCTGTTGAACCACCAGCTGAGCCTGTTGAACCGCCTGTTGAGCCTGCGTCTGTTGAGCCTGTTGAGCCTGCATCTGTTGAACCTGTTCCGAAATCAACATCATCACTACCGCTATCGTCTGAAACTGCAGCCTCTGTGCTTTCGCCAGTTGCTGTTGTAGCAGCTGCAGCTGCATCTTCACCCGCACTCTTACCGAGTGATACGATACCGAATGTAAGAACTGCTGCAAGAAGGATTGCCCAGAACTTTGTCCAGTTCTCGCTCTTCTTAGCTTTTTTCATAGCTTTAATTTCAGCCTGTTCAGGTGTTAAAACTTTTTTAGCCATAATTTCATCTCCTTTCGATTGTAAAACAATTAATACTTAAAGTTAGAATATGTCGCAGACATCTTACCTGCGCCGGTACCCTTAACGCTTGTGATTTTAACACTAAGGTCAAGTGGGTTAACAGTAAGTGTATAAGATAATTCAAGATTTGTAAGTGAACCGTTTTCAATTGTTGCTACAATAACGATTGAAGAATACTTAATCTGGCTGCTGTCAGTAACAGTTACAATGCCTTCACCAAGAGCACCTGCGATGCTTTCGTTAACTTCGCCGAATGTAATGAAGTCGTTTGTTGCATGGTGAAGAGCGTTTGAGCCGTCTTTCTGTGGGTTTGTGCAAGCATTAAGCTGGAACATATATTTGTTGCCATCTACCTGATACTGCTTAACGTCGCCCTCTGTAAGTTCCATTGCTTTAATAAGGAATTTTTCTTTCATTCCTTCAGCAGCCTTACCACCAACAACATCAGCTGTCTTTGGTGGGTCATTTTCTTCACCTGTGATGTCAAGGAATCCACCAACAACTGAGTCGAGAGATGCGTTTTCGTCAACGCCCTGAATAATACCGTTAAGAAGACTTGTTGCACTACCAACGTCAACTGGGTCTGTGTACCAGCATTTTCTTGCCCATGTATAACTTGCAGTTGCTGCTTTCTTTGTTGCTTCGTTAACTGCTTTAACAGCGTCAGCCTTTGAAACTGTTGATGCCTGAGCACCACCTGCTGAGCCTGCGTCACCAGTTGAGCCTGTGCTACCTGTTGAATCTGTTGAACCAGTTGAGCCTGTTGAGCCACCGAAGTCAACTTCATCGTCACCGCCGTTTGTTGTTCCGCTCTGCTGAGCCGTAGCATTTGTTGATGCAATAGTTGCAGGAGTAAATGCGATTACAGCGAGTGAATAAGCCAATGCAATTGCAAGGAAAAATGCCAATGCTTTTGTGAATGTTCCGAAGAAGAGTTTTCTTTTAGCAGCTTTTTTCTCTAATTTAGCTTGAACTTCTTCCGGAGTTAAAACCTTTTTTGCCATTTGAGGTTCCCCTTTCAATGATGTGTATTCATATACATACTAAATTTACAACAAATTTCGCAAAAAGTCAATCAAAATTTTATTGATTTTTAAAAAACTTTTCATAAATCGCGCTTATGGGCAACCCAACCACGTTAAAATAGTCCCCGTTTATTCCTCTGACGAACTTGGAAGCATAGCCCTGAATACCGTAAGCCCCTGCCTTGTCATAGCAATCGTTTGTATCTATATAAGCATCAATTTCTTCATCGGTAAGCGGCATAAACTCAACTTTCGTTTCTTCGCAAAGTGTCATTGTCTTACCGTTTTTGATTACACAAACCCCTGTAAACACGGAATGTATTCTTCCCGAAAGGCTTTTCAGCATATTAAACGCATCTTCTCTGTCTTTAGGTTTGCCGAGTATTTTATCGTCAAGCACGACTATCGTATCCGCACCAAGCACCGTTTCATCATCATCCGTCTTAACCGCCAATGCTTTTTTAACCGCCAAAAGCACGACTGCATCTTCGGGACTTATGCCTTCGGGAATAGTTTCGTCGGCATCTGCCACGCGAACGGTAAAGTCATATCCTGCGGTTTTCAGAATTTCACTTCGTCTTGGTGATTTTGAAGCAAGAACCAATTTCATATTTTACCCTCATTTTTAAGCTGATTGATTTTAAGAATCATCGTCTGTGTTTTACTGTCAGGCAATTCACCGTTCATTACCATTTCAACAGCCTTTTCCAAGGAAATTTTATAAACCTCTAAAAATTCGTCTTCGTCAGGACTTTGTTCACCAAACTCAAGCTCGGTTGCAAGATACATATAAATAATCTCACCGCAATATCCCGGAGTGGGATAAAGTTTTCCTAAACTTACGTATTTATTGGCTATTGCGCCCGTTTCCTCTTTCAATTCCCGTTTACCTGCTTCAAAAGGGTCCTCGCCCTTTTCAAGTTTACCCGCAGGAAGCTCTGTTACGATTTCCATATAAGGATAACGGAATTGCTTTACAAAATACAAATTATAATCTTTATCCAAGGGCGCAACGCAAACTCCGCCGTTATGCTCAACGATTTCTCTTTTTGCAGTTGTACCATTAGGCAAAAGCGCATCGTCCACTCTCATATTCACAATTTTGCCCTTGAATTTATACTCAAAACTTATTTGCTTTTCAGTCAAATTCATTTTATTCACCATACTTTTTAACTAATTCTTTATAATGTCTGCCTTTTTCTTCAAAGTTTTTGTATTCGTTATAGCTTGATGCTGCAGGAGACAAAATGCAAATGCCTTTTGTGTTTTTGTAAGCAGATTTTACTGCTTCTTCAAGATTTTCGGCTTTTATAAGAGTTTTTTCCGTGCCGTTTTCAAACATCATATCAATAATTTTGTGTCCCGTGGTTTTCGTACCGATAATCACAGTTAAATCACTGTTTTCAAGGTCAACTGCAAAATCTGTGTAGTCAATTCCTCTATCCTTGCCGCCGATTATAAGCGTATTTGCCTTAATTGCATTTACGGCGCACATTACTGCGTGTGGGATTGTTGCAATACAGTCATTATAAAACGTTACGCCTTTATACGTGCCTACGTTTTCCATTCTGTGCTCAATGCCTTCAAAATCGTCGATTGCTTTTTTTGCATCCTCAGCAGTTACGCCGAATCTTGATGCGGCGGTAAAGGCGTAAAGCACGTCGTGACGGTTATGCTCGCCTGCCAAGTGAATATTATCTATTTCAAACGGCAATTCAGCATCTTTTTTGATGGCAACAGCATTTGACTTAACCGTATCCAAATCAAGATAAGGCGCAAGACCTTGCGTACCGTTATATATAAAAGTATTATTCTCATTCTGATGACGTACAACGTTTAGTTTTGCATTAACATAACCCGTCATTCCGCCTTTATAATGTTCAAGATGCTCTTCATAAATATTAGTAAGAATTGCAACGTCGGGTGAGCTTCTTGTAAACTCCAGTTGATGCGATGACATTTCGATAACCGCTATTTTATCTTCGGTCATTTCTTCAATGTAATCAAGCACGGGTAATCCCATATTACCCATAAGCTCACAATCAACTCCGCCTGCACAAAGCATTTTGTACGTAAGCGTTGAGGTTGTGGTTTTACCCTTTGAGCCGGTTACACCGATTTTCTTGCAGGGCGCGTATTTCAAAAACATATCCGTCTGACAGGTTACATAAGTATTGACAGGCACGTCAACGTTTACGAATGAAATGCCGGGACTTTTCATTACTATATCGAATTTACCGATATGAGAAAGATAGTCCTCGCCGCAATAATACTCAACAAAACCGTCATCGATTTTTTGTTCTCTGCCGTCACCAATGCCAAGCATTTTTTCAGGCAGATATTTTCTTATATAATTGTATGTAGATTTTCCTTCACGGCCGAAGCCTAAAATCAACACGGTTTTATCCTTTAAAAATTCAATAATCGGTGGAAACATAAAATCAATCTCCTTTTTATCGCATACATATTTATTATACATTCATATATTTGAAAAATCAATGTGTTTTCTTTGACAAATTTGAGGTTGGCTAACAAAGCGCAAAACACAAAACACGAAGCGTAATCACGTAGGGACCGACGTCCCCGTCTGTCCCTACGCGTTTTACATTTTGCGCTCTGCATTCATCTTTACAAACTATAATTCATCATTATAATTCCCATAAAAAATATATTGAAAAACTTATAAAAACATAGTTGCATTGTTTGGGCAATTATGCTATAATTTTTCTAACGTGCTGAAAAATTCTATGTATTTTTCACATAAAAGGCATACTTATGGAAAGGGAGGCGTGCTTTATGAAGGCATATACCTCAAATAACATCAGAAATATTGCTGTGCTTGGTCACGGCGGAAAAGGAAAAACTACTCTTTGTGAAGCAATGCTCTATGTTGCAGGTGCTACTGACAGATTAGGTAAAGTCAGTGACGGCAATACAGTGCTTGACTTTGACGCAGAAGAAAAGCGAAAGAAGTCATCAGTTTCATCAGCGATGGCTGCAATTGAATGGGACAACACAAAGTTAAACATTATAGATGCTCCCGGTCTTTTCGACTTTGAAAACGGCTCTGCTGAAGCTGTTCGTGCAGCTGAAGCAGTTCTTATCGTTACAAGTGCCGGTTCAGGCGTTGACGTTGGTACAGAAAAAGCGTTCAAGGCTGCTGAAAAGAGAGGTCTTGCAAAATTCTTTGCTATTACAAAGACTGATTCTGACCACAGAAGTTTCTACAAAACTTTTGAAGCATTAAAAGAGGTTTACGGCAACAAACTTTGCCCGACTATTATTCCTTATATGGAAGGCAACATCACAAAAGCCTACGTTAACCTTATGACAGGTAAGGCTTACGCTTACGACGATTGCAAAGCAACGGAAGTTCCAATGCCAAACGACCCTGTTATTGAAGAAATGACGTCAGCATTTATGGAAGCTGTTGCTACAACTGACGATGCTCTTATGGAAAAATTCTTCGAAGGTGAAGCATTTACTCAGGAAGAAATCCTTAAAGGTCTTTGTCTTGGTATTTTTGACGGTTCAATTTATCCTGTATATGCAGTTGCAGGTCTTACGGGCGCAGGTGTTGACCAGCTTCTTTACGGTCTTGCCTGGTCAGTTCCAGGTGCATTCGGTTATGCCGGTGAAACTGCAAAGAATGAAGCAGGTGAAGACGTAATTCTTCCTTGTGACATCAACGGACCTCTTGCTGCAATCTGCTTTAAAACGGTTGCTGACCCATTCGTTGGTAAAATGTCATTCTTCAAGGTTGTTTCAGGTAAACTTGACGGCAACACTCAGGCTTATAACGTTCGCACGGGCGAAGCTGAAAAGATGGGTAAAATCGTTACTGTTAAAGGCGGTAAACAGGAAGATGCAAACGAAATCATCGCAGGCGATATCGGTGTTGTTACTAAACTTGCAGGCGTTAAAACGGGCGACACTCTTTGCGATGCTAAAAATATCGTAATTCTCGACGGTGTTGATGCTCCGAAGCCTTGTCTTTCAATGGCAGTCAACGTTCGCAAAAAGGGTGAAGAAGAAAAAGTTGCGCAGGGACTTTTCAGACTAATGGAAGAAGACCCGTCAATCTCATTCTCCATCAATAAAGAAACTAAAGAACAAGTTCTTTCAGGTCTTGGCGAACAGCATCTTGACGTTATCGTTTCAAAACTTAAGAATAAATTCGGTGTAGAAGTTGACCTTTCAATTCCTAAGGTTGCTTACAGAGAAACAATCAGAAAATCTGCTGAAGCCCAGGGTAAACACAAGAAGCAGTCAGGCGGTCACGGTCAGTTCGGTGACGTACATATCCGTTTCGAGCCTTGCGACAGCGACGAGCTTATCTTTGAAGAAGAAGTTTTCGGCGGTGCAGTTCCAAAGAACTTCTTCCCGGCAGTTGAAAAGGGACTTCGCGATTGCGTTCTCAAGGGCGTTCTTGCAGGTTATCCGATGGTTGGTGTGAAAGCTACTCTTTACGACGGCTCTTACCACCCGGTTGACTCATCAGAAATGGCGTTCAAGATGGCAGCTTCTCTTGCATACAAAGCAGGTATTCCAAAGGCTGACCCAACAATTCTTGAACCTGTTGGTACTCTCGTAGCGTTAATGCCTGACGATAACCTCGGCGACATTATGGGCGACATTACAAAACGTCGTGGTAGAGTTCTTGGTATGGGTCCTGCTGACGAACCAAAGATGCAAGAGCTTACTGCTGAAGTTCCAATGGCTGAAATGGGCGACTTTACAACAGTTCTCCGTTCAGTAACAGCAGGTCGTGGTTCATTCTCATTCGAATTCACTCGTTATGAACAGGCTCCGCAGAATATCGTTGAAAAAGTTATTGCTGAAGCAAAGGTTGACGAAGAATAAAACATAAAAAGACGGTCGAATGAAGTGAACCCCAAAAAGTTCACAAAAATAAAAAAGGCACAAACCTCCTATGGTATAATAAAACCATAGGAGGTTTTTAATATGGCAAAAATAGGACAAAAATTTAGGAAGTACACGAAAGAAGAAAAAGAGGAAATA
>JAZQYK010000100.1:0-10891 GCA_045633505.1 Candidatus Fimenecus sp.
GGCACATCATACCTTCAATTTTCATTGTAATCTGCATAACTTTTTTCTCCTTATATTTGAATTTAATTTTTTTATCTTTTTTGTCACTGCGGATATCCTTGAAATTAAGCCTTAATGCATTTGACACTACACAGAATGAAGAAAGGCTCATTGCCGCCGCACCAAACATTGGGTTTAATTCCCAGCCAAAAAGATTTATAAACAACCCTGCGGCAAGGGGGATACCGATTGAGTTGTAGAAAAACGCCCAGAAAAGATTTTCGTGAATGTTTTTTAGTGTTGCACGGCTGAGTCTTATTGCACCAACAACGTCGGAAAGTTTACTGTTCATAAGCACCACGTCCGCAGACTCAATTGCAACGTCAGTACCTGCACCGATTGCAACGCCGATATCAGCGCGTGTGAGGGCAGGAGCATCGTTAATTCCGTCACCGACCATCATAACCTTGCCTTGACCTTTAAGGGCTTTGACAGCCTTTTCCTTGCCGTCGGGAAGTACCCCTGCAACAACTTCATCAACACCAACTGTTTTGCCGATTGCGTTTGCAGTTTTTTCATTGTCGCCCGTAAGCATTACAACTCGTATTCCCATATTCTGCAATTCTTTAACGGCTTGCGGACTGTCATCTTTGATTGTATCCGCTACGGCTATTATTCCCAAGAGTTTCTTTTCAATACTGAAAAGCAGGGGAGTCTTGCCGTTTTCTGCAAGACCTTCGCAAATTTTTACGGTTTCGTTATCAATAGATAACTGTTCGTTTATAAATTTAAGACTGCCGCCAAAAAGGACGTCACCGTTTAATTCGGCTGTAACACCGTTTCCTGAAAGAGCCTTAAAATTTTTCACTTCTGTTGGTATGATTTTCAGCTCGTCACCCTTTTGAGTAATAGCTTTTGCCAACGGGTGCTCACTCAATTTTTCAAGTGAATAAGCAAACTTTAAAAGCTCATTTTCACTTATATTTATTGGAATTATATCCGTGACTTTAGGCTTGCCTTCGGTGATTGTGCCCGTTTTGTCAAGGACAACGGTAGCCGTTCGTCCTGCTTCTTCCAATGAAATTGCAGTTTTAAAAAGAATACCGTTTTTAGCGCCGACACCGTTACCCACCATAATGGCAACGGGAGTTGCAAGTCCCAATGCGCAAGGGCAACTGATTACAAGCACCGAAATGCCCCTTGCAAGTGCAAAACCAAAAGTTTCTCCCGAAATCAACCAGATAATCGTCGTAATTACTGCGATTGTTATTACAACCGGTACGAACACACCCGAAACCTTATCGGCAATTTTTGCGATTGGCGCTTTTGTAGCCGCCGCATCACTTACCATTTTTATAATCTGCGAAAGAGCAGTATCCTCACCGACACGCAAGGCTTCGCATTTAACAAATCCCGATTGATTTATCGTACCGCCCGAAACTTTGTCACCGATATTTTTATCGACGGGAATACTTTCACCCGTGAGTGCTGATTCGTCAACGGCAGTATGCCCGTCAATGATCACACCATCAACTGAAATCTGTTCACCGGGTCGCACAACAAATATATCGCCTTTTTTAACTTGTTCTATCGGAATTTCTGTTTCAATGCCGTCAACGAGAATTGTTGCAGTTTTTGGCGCTAAATTCATAAGGGATTTCAAGGCATTTGTGGTTTTACCCTTTGAACGAGCCTCAAGCATTTTGCCAACTGTGATAAGGGTTAAAATCATAGCGGCAGATTCAAAATAAAATTCGTGCAGATAATGATGAGCCATATCACCGCTGACTGTAAACATTTTTATAAGCAAATAAGTGCTATATACAAATGATGCACCTGAACCCAATGCCACAAGAGTGTCCATATTAGGTGACTTATGAATGAGTCCCTTAAAACCGTTTATAAAGAACTTTCTGTTGATTACCATTATAACAATAGTCAACAGAAATTCGAGGATACCGATAATAATTGGATTAGTAATTGGCAAATACCAGCCCCACATAACGTGTCCCATTGAGATATACATTAAAACTATTAAAAATCCCAAGGACAAAACAAGTCGTTTTTTGAGCTTTGGTGTTTCTGTGTCTTTGAGTGCATCGTCTTGTGACGGTGTATTTTTTTTATCTTTAAGACTTGCACCGTAACCTGCATTTTCTACTGCTTTTATTATTGCGTTTGAGTCGGCAGAGCTATCAACACCCATTGAATTGGTGAGAAGACTGACAGAACAAGAATTAACACCGTCAACAGAGTTAACTGCCTTTTCAACACGGGCAACACAAGCGGCACAGCTCATACCCGTAATATTAAATTGTGTCATTTTCTCACCTTCTATTAAATGATATTCGGTGGGAGCAAACCCCACCCTACAAATTTTATTTATTAAAATGTTGTTTAGACGCTGTGAGAGTATTTTTGAGAAGCATTGTAATTGTCATCGGTCCTACGCCACCCGGAACGGGAGTGATGAATGAGCATTTGTCCTTTACATTTTCGAAATCCACGTCACCGCAGAGCTTGCCTTCCTGATTTCTGTTCATACCAACGTCAATTACAACTGCACCGTTTTTTACCATATCTTCTTTTACGAAATATGCAATACCCACAGCGGCAACGAGAATGTCAGCACGGCGAGTTACTTCTGCAAGGTCTTTTGTGCGAGAATGACAGATTGTAACAGTACCGTTTTGACCTAAAAGGAGCATAGCCATAGGCTTGCCTACAATATTACTTCTGCCGATTACGACACACTCTTTGCCTTCAACGGAAATGTCGTAATATTTAAGCATTTCCATAATTCCCGCAGGAGTGCAAGGTAAAAATGAATGGTCACCAATCATAATATGACCTGTATTTACAGGATGGAATGCGTCAACGTCCTTATGTGGTACTATTGCGTTAAGCACTTTCTTTTCGTCAATCTGTTTTGGTAACGGTAACTGACAAAGAATACCGTCAACGTTATCGTCATTGTTGAGCTTATGTACCAATTCAAGCAATTCTTCTGTGGTTGTTTCTTCAGGAAGGGCAAATTCAAACGATTCCATACCAACTTCCTCGCAACCCTTTTTCTTGTTGTTTACATATACTCTTGAAGCAGGATTGTTGCCTACAATCACAACTGCAAGTCCCGTCTTTTTGCCTTGATTTTTAAGTGTTTCAACCTCTGCTTTAATTTCATTTCTGACAGATGCCGAAACCTCTTTACCGTCGATAATTCTATACATTGTTCTTCTCCTTATATTCTTTTACCATATCTCTGTTAATCTTATCAATCTTTATTAGCCTTACGACTGTAAGCGCAGTACAGCAAATAACGATACCTAGTGAAAGCAATTGAGAAGCACGGATACCAGTGTCACCGATATAAAGGCTGTCAGTACGAAGTCCCTCAACAAAGAAACGCTCAATGCCGTAAATTATACCGTATCCCAAAATCAACTGACCGTCAAACTTTTTGTACTTCTTGCAGATAATAAAGAGCACTACAAAGCCAAAAAGACACCAAATTGATTCATAAAGGAAGGTCGGGTGCACAGGCACGTCGGAATCAAGTCTTATGCCGTTTGCAGCCATCTCTGAATAGTGAGTCGTTATGTATTCAGAGATTTTCTCACTTGTCATACCCCAAGGAAGCTCGGTGTTGATACCGAAAGCCTCTTGATTTGTAAAGTTACCCCATCTGCCGATTCCCTGACCGATAAGAAGACTCATACCTGCCAAATCAAGTAATTTGTAGAAGTTAAGGTCGATTTTTTTGCACACGAAATAAGCGGCAAGAAAAGCGCCGATAATTCCGCCGTAGATGGCAGGTCCGCCCTCCCAGATTTTAAAAATCGAGAGCAGGTCGTCTTTATAACTCTCCCATTGGAAAATCACGTAATAAAGTCTTGCGCCGATAATTCCGCCGATTGTGCCGTAAATCAACACGTCAAGCATTTTATCAATGCTCATTTTCCATTTATAAGCCATTCTGCCGCCGAAAAGCACGGCAAGGGTAAAGCCGAATGCAATAATGACACCGTAAAATTTGATTGTAATGTCAATATCCCAGCCGGGCAACGTAAATTCCACAAGATTTTCATAAACGTTGAAATCTAAGTTTAATTTTGGAAACTCAACAAGAGTATAATCAGTAAACCACTTCATAAAATACTCTCCTTTCAGCCTTGTTTTATAATTGACATTGAAGAAGCTTCAATGTTGATTGCATTTAATCTGCCGTTAACGTCGTCAATCGTAATGCTTTCAAGGACTGTTAACTGGTCGAAAAGACCGTCGCCGTTGAAATAACCCCCAATTAACGCATTTGCAAGTGAATCGATATCGTTGAAATTCATTATAAAGCCACCGTAATGCTTTTTCTTAATTCTGTCGAAGGTTTCTTTGTCGATACCGTGATTTTTGAATTTCTCGATTTCTTTATTTATTCTTTCACGCACCTTTTCAGGCTCCGTGCTTTCGCCGTTGAAAATGTGAGCAGAATAACCGAAACCTTCAAAATATTCCACATCAAAGGTTGTGTTAATAAGTCCATCTGTGAGCATTTCTTCATAAAGAGGGGAGGTCTTGCCTGCGATTATATCAAGAAGCATATTGCTCGTAAGAATTTCTTTGAGTGAACGACTTGGCGTTTTTATGTCTTCCTTATATCCGATTGCGAAAATCGGCATTGAAACAGGTAAATTTCTCACGATTGTATCTTCTGCAACCGATGACGGCTCAAGCTGGAATTTTTTTTCTACCTTTCGGCTTGATTTAGGCTTTAACATTCTGTCAGCAACCTCAAGCACGTCTTCAACCGTAACGTTACCTGCAACTGCAAGCGCCATATTTGCGGGATTATAGAAAGTTTCATAACATTCATAAAGCAAATCGGCAGTAATTTGGCTTATTGACTCAACCGTGCCTGCAATATCAATTCTTACGGGGTGGTTGTGATACATTGCGCGAAGAAGAGAAAATAATGACTCCCAACCAGGTTCATCCTGATACATTTTAATTTCCTGACCGATAATTCCCTGCTCTTTTTGCACGGTTTGTTCGGTGAAATAAGGATTGCTTACAAAATCCAACAAAATTTCAAGTGAGTCCTTGAAATTGCCGCTGCATTGGAATAAATAACAGGTCTTGTCAAAGGAAGTGTAAGCGTTTGCAGATGCGCCCGTTTTGGCATATCTTGCAAAAGCGTCAAGCTCTTCACTTTCAAAAAGTTTATGCTCTAAAAAGTGAGCAATACCCTCAGGCACTTCCGTAAAATCCTCGTTACCTTCAACACGGAAGCAGGTGTCAATTGAGCCGTATTTTGTGCCGAAAATGGCATAAGCTGATGAATAATTCTCTTTTGGATAAACGAAAATTTTAAAGCCTGATTTATGGTCGATTTCAAAATAGCTGTCTTTTAAAAGGTCATTTTTGATTTCACGGATTTTATTCATCATTTCCACCCTCTCCTTTAAGAAGATAAACCGAGTCGATTGTAACACGCTTTGCACAGGCAATTACCTGTTCTTTTGTAACTGCGGATATTTTTTCAGCAAATTCCTTACCGCTGTTTAATTCATTGTCAAATGCCTGTGAACTGTAAAACGTGCAAACCGCCGTAGGTGAGTCACCGACACCGCGGAAGGCATCACAAAGGGCAACTATTGATGAATTGAAATCTTCATCCGTAAATTCGCCTTTTTTCATTATTTCAAGCTGATTGAAAATTTCCGAAAGTGCTTTTTCATAGTTTTCTTCTTCAATACCGCTTTGAATGAAAATGATACCCTTATCACGCAAAAGCCTTGCACCGCAATAATAACAAAGACTCATTTTTTCGCGGACGTTAAGAAACAGCCTTGAATAAGGTCCGCCGCCGAAAATATCCGTCATAACACGGAAAGCATAATAATCATCCTCGGCGTTTTCCATACCTGAACGAAGTCCGATAACGAGCTTTGCTTGGGTAATATCCATTTCTTCAGAAAAATATCTTATCTCCTCAGCCTTTGGAATGAAAATTGTTTCTAATGGTAATGCATTTCGTTCAGGAATGTTGTTTGCAAATGAAACGAATTTTGATTTGAGCATTTCTTTGTCAAGACTGCCGCAAGCGGTGATTACGACGGTGGATGCCTTAAGCATAAATTCATAGGCGTCGTAAAGTTTTTTACTGTCAAGACTTTTAACGTCTTCTTCAAGTTTTTCACGGTCAATTCCATAAGGCTCGTTGGCACACATTAACTGGCGAAGGCGAGAAAGCGCATAAGCTCTTTTGTCGTTCTTTTCAGCTTCAATATTTTCAAGTGTAAATTTAATTTCACGGGCAGTATTCTCCTCGTCAAACCTTCCGTTTTCACAATTGGGGTTGGAAATAACGTCTATAATAAAATCAATTGCCGATTGGGCGATTGAAACTTCATCAAGAGAAAAACGGTCGTCAGGAATTTCAATGCCGAATCTCATTCTGAGCCTTTCGCCGATTGTAGCAATGCTTGTGTCAAAATCTGCACCATAAAGACTTTCCACCTTTGCATTAAAACTGCTGAAACTTTTATAGTTCTTTGAGGTGTGTCCCATTAACGAAGAAAGCACGTTCAAAGCAGGAAAATGCTCGTTAATCGGCATATAAAAATCCACTCGGATACAGTTGGTTTTAAAGTTTTCACTGTTAATGCAAAGAAGTTTTACGTCCTTCGCAATTTCAATATAAGAATTTGTGCTCATACAATTCACCTTAAAATAAAAACTAATTAAATTATATTTTACCATAATATGCAAAATTTTTCTACTGTTTTAATATTCTTTTTTTAATTTTGTTTATTTTTCCCCGAAACAGCACAAAATAAACTGTGAAATGTTAAAATCTTGTTAATCTCAAAATAAAATCATTGACTTTGATAGGATTTTACAATAAAATATTATAGTATAAATTTTGAGGCCATAGGTGGAATTATGAATTTAAAGTATAAAATTCAAAAAGGAAGTATGAGTATTGTTGTTGATAGACTTTTAAAGTATATCGACAAGGACCCTCATGCCAATATTGTGAAGCTGAGCAAAAGAATTACACCTGTTTTCAGTAAAATTTTTCCACCTGAAAATTTCCAAAAAATCAAGGCAGTTGCCGAGGATAAAGACAACGTCTGGACTCAGTTTGCTTTAAATATTATAAATGACATCGACCACAGAGTTATTAAGCAAATGCTTATTTCTTTCGGTATTGATGCAGGTTATTACGGTACGAAGGCAGTAAGAGAAAACCGTGAAAAATACAAATGCAACATTCCGTTCAACATTCTTTTTGACCCAACCTCTGCTTGTAATCTTAACTGCAAGGGCTGTTGGTCTGCTGAATACGGTCACAAGCAAAATCTGACTCTTGAAGAAATGCAAAGCATTGTGAGTCAGGGTAAAGAATTAGGCTGTCATTTCTATTGGCTTACGGGCGGTGAGCCACTCATTAAGAAAAAAGAAGTTCTTGAAATCTGCAAAAACAATAAGGATTGTATTTTCTTGGTTTTCACTAATGCAACCTTAGTTGACGAAGAATTTTGTAAGCAGATGAATGAGCTTGGCAATATTACGTTGGCGCTCAGTATTGAGGGCAACGAGGAGTCTAACGACTGGCGACGCGGTGACGGGGCTTATGCCGCCACAATCAAGGCAATGGACTTGCTTAAAAAGAATAAATGTATTTTCGGTGTTTCGGTTTGTTATACAAGCAAAAACATTGAGATTATCACAAGCGACGAGTTTATCGATTTTATAGTCGATAAAGGTGCAAAGTATATGCTTGATTTCAATTATATGCCTGTGGGACACGGTGGGGACACAAGCCTTATTCCAACTCCCGAGCAAAGAAAAGAGCTTTACTTCTGGAACAAGAAAATGAGGGACGGCAAGAACGGTAAGCCGATTTTTATTATGGATTTCCAGAATGATGCCGAATATGTTGGCGGTTGTATTGCAGGCGGACGAAATTATTTCCACATAAATTCTGCCGGTGATATTGAACCTTGCGTGTTTGTTCATTTTTCCGACTCCAATATTCGCACACACACGCTTTTAGAGGCTTTGCAAAATCCTTTGTTTATGGCTTATTACAAAAATCAGCCATTTAATGATAATCATCTAAGACCTTGCCCAATGCTTGAAAATCCTGAATATTTGCGCAAAATGATTAAGGAAACTGGTGCCAAGTCTTCAGATTTAATCCGTCAGGAAAGTGTCGAGGAACTTTGCAGTAAATGTGACGATTATGCTGTTGCCTGGAAGCCTGTTGCAGAAGAAGTCTGGAACAGTATTCCTCATAAGGACACCCACACTCAGTATTATCGTGATACGGAAGACGGCAAAAAAGAGTTTCAGGGTTGCACGGGTAATTGTGCAAACTGTAACGCGCATAAATAATAAAAAAAGACCACAGTCCAAAGGATTGTGGTCTTAGTTTTTTCGTTTAAGTTTATGCTGCTCGATTTCCTTGAATATAACTCAAATCGTAGTATCTTATAACCGTAAAATGTCTTACAAACTTGTATTTTGCCTCTAACACCTTTTTTGAAACGGCGGTGTCACAGAAGGCGATTACAGGTCCCATAAAGAATGCTGTAACAATTGTGCCGATGCCAATCGGTCCGCCGAGAACGAATGCAACGCCTGTGCAGACAAGGTCAGTTGCGACTCTGCACCATTTGTATTTAAACTTAATATTTTCTTCCATAACAAAGCCCAATGCGTCATAGGGTGAAACACCAACGTTACAGTTGAAATAAAGCGAAGCGGAAAGACTTAACAAAAACACACCGATTGCCATAAGAACAAGTCTTGTTGCAAAGGAATTTTCCTGTGGTAAAAATTGATTATATATTTCCGTAAAGAATTCACAAACGTAACCAACACCCACCATATTTACAACTGTGCCGACGCTGATAAGTTTTTTAGACGTGAGAGCAACCATTATAAGCACAATTCCGTTAACGCACATCTGCAAAAAGCCGAAGCTGATACCGAGCTTTTGCGCAAAACTCATATTAAGCGCTGTGAATGGGTCAACACCCATGCCTGAATATGAAAAAACAGAAACGGCAAAGCCCATAAGAATAATGCTGAAAAATAAAATTATCATTCTTTTTGCTCCGTCTTTCTGTGATAATAAATTGATTGGATTCATTTGCTTTAAGATTTTTGCCATTTGTAATATTTTGCCTTTCATTTGTGAAATTTGCACATTTATACGTGCTTTGATTTGTACATATATTACAATAACAAAAATCCAAAGTCAATAAAAAACCGTTAAAAAATTAACTTTCGTCCTTTGTCACAATTTAACAAATACCAAAAGTGAATTTTGTGCAAATTGACATATAAAATAGTATAAAAACAAGGTGGAAATAAAAATTATCCACCTTATTATAAAATTTCAGATAAGATACTGTTTGATAAAAGAAAACCTTTACGGGTCAATGCTAAACCGTTTTCATTTGCAATCATATACCCATTATCGATGAAAATTTTTGATTTTTCATATAACGACTCCGGAATATTGTGACCAAATCTTTCAAATACTTTGTTTTCGTTTAATCCTTCAACGAGTCTTAAATTCAGCATTGCATATTCGGTAAAATCTCCGCCAAAACCGTCTTGAATAGGGGAGTTGCCCTTCATAAAAGACTCAAAATCTCTGTCATAATAAAATCTCTTACCATCTAAAAATGAATGTGCAGACGGTCCAAGACCTAAATATTCTTCACAATGCCAATATTTCAAATTATGCCGACTCTCAAAACCGTTTTTAGAGAAATTTGAAATCTCATATTGCATTATACCGTTGCTTTCAAGAGTTTCGCACATTTGCAGATATAAATCAGCCGTAAAGTCATCATCGGGAAAATTATATTTATGCTTCATTTTATAAAAATGCGTATTTTCTTCAATTTTGAGCATATACGCGCTGATGTGTGGCACATTGAGGGAAACACAAAAATCAAGAGTTTCAGCCAAACTTTTTTCTGTCTGATTAGGCACACCCAACATAACATCTAAAGTGATATTGGAAAACCCAACTTCCTGTGCCATTCTAACAGCATTTTCAACTTGATTTCTGTCACTTAAACGACCTAAAATCCGTCTTTCGCTATCTATTGCAGACTGCATTCCAAAAGATAGTCTGTTGACACCACTTTCAAACAATGTTTTGAAAAAATCCTCATTTAATCCATAGGGATTACACTCAACAGTGATTTCTGCATTGTCAGTTAAAAATCCCGTATTGCACGTATTTACAAGCGTTGCGAGGTTTTTAGCTCCCAAAACTGATGGAGTTCCGCCACCGATGTAAAGTGTATCTGCTTTACATACATCTTTGCTCTGTAAAGTAGAAATACTTGACAAAATTCTTTCTCTCAAAGCGCTTGTGTATTCATCTTTTTGTGTTTCTTTACCCGAAAATGAGTAAAAATCACAGTAAGGACATTTGGATTTGCAAAAGGGGATATGTAAATATAAACCTATGTTTCTCATACTTTGATATAAGTGATGGTGTGACCGCAGGATTTAACGTATTTCACAAGGTCATCAAACTTCAAAAACACAGTAGCAGTATTGTCATTAGGGTGACAACCAACTATTTCTTCTTTCTTCAAATCAGCATCAAAATAGATTTCAAGCTCTCTTTCAGTATCATAAATCACACCGAAAGGGGATACAGAGCCCTTTTCGACCTTAAGATATTTTTCTAATCTTTCGTCAGAAGCAAAACTTAACTTTGTCGAGTCAATTTCGGCACGGATTAACTGAAGATTTGCGCGCTTGTCACCGTGAAGAAATACAAGCATATTACGAGTACCCTTAACGTCACGAAGTACAAGATTTTTAGGAATATGACCGTTTTCAGTAAGGTGATATTCCTCGATTTCTTCCATTG
>JAZQYK010000101.1:0-26793 GCA_045633505.1 Candidatus Fimenecus sp.
AGATTCAAGGTTTGTACAGCCGTAAAAGGCACTTGAACCAATTCTTGTTGCGGTTGCAGGTAATGTAATAGAATGAACATCTTCGTCATTCTTAAAGGCATTTGCACCAATGCCCATAACAGTAATTCCACGAATAGTTTCAGGAACAACAAGGTCAATTTCATTACCAACATAGCCTGTAATCATACCTGATGAATCTATGTCGTAGAAATCCTCTTCGCTCTTATCTGAACGGACATATTCATAGGATACAATATTACTGAACATTTTACCCTTAACAATTGCAACGGCTGAAACCTTTGTTGTAATGGAAATTGTCAATGGAGTTTTATATTCTTCGCCATTGAGATATCCGATATCCGTATCATCGTCACCATTAAGAAGATACAGAATTGTTGCATCATCTTCAGGACAAGATAAAGTTAATTTGAAGGTATTGTTAAATTCTCCACCTTCAACGCTGAACTCAACGTCAGCAGTTCTTGGCAATTTTTCAAGAATATATTTTAAATAAAGAAGTCCTGAACCGAAATGATTTTCACCCTCATTTTCAACAAGCTCAACAGCATACTCTTTAATCATTTCTTCAACTTCTGATGCGGTTTTTTCTTCATAAACTGAACGTACAATTGCAAAACCCGCTGCAACCTGAGGCGTTGCCATTGACGTGCCACTTAAAAGAGTGTATGTATTGTTAAGATAACTGCTCTTAACGTTATCACCTGGAGCGCAAATATCAATTGGTCCGTTATAATTGGAATAACTTGCAAGAGTATGATTTTTTGTAACTGAACTGACTGTAACAGCCGATTCAATACAAGCCGGAGAATAATACTCTACTGAAAGGTCCTTTTTACTGTTTCCTGCAGCAACAATCACATTGACACCGCTTTCAGTAGCGGCATCAATTGACTCAGTAAGCATACTATTTTCACCTTCTGCAGAAAGACTTAAGTTAATTATATCAGCACCATCAGCTACCGCCATATCAACCGCTACAGCAATAAGACTTGTTGAGCCTTTACCCTGATTGTTAAGGATTTTATATGGCTTGATTTTAACATTACTGAGAGTATTATCTGCAACAATACCAGCAACGTGAGTGCCGTGACCATAGTCGTCCTCACAGCTGTTTTCTTCACCAGTTGTACTTAAGTTCACGTCATTTGGCAACAATCGGTCAACTAACAATTCGTGGTCAGTATCAACCCCGCTATCAAGCACAGCAACAGTAACTTCGTTTAACGCACGTTGAGCTAATTTGTCTTTAACATCTTCAAAGCCAATTTCCTCAGAAATGTAAGAAAGAGCCTTGTCACGAACCTCATAGTAATAATCAGACGCATCAATATCTTCGGCTTCTGCATCAGGTTCAGCAGATTGCATAACTCTTACAATATCGGGCTCAACGTATTCGAACTCATCCATTGTTGAATAATATTCATAAGCATCTCTTGCAACGAGAATATCGTCATATTGGAATATATACAAATCCTTATAGCCGCTGATACATTCAACAGCACCAAACACGTCTTCAACAGAAATTTCTGATTTGATAATAATTCTCTTTGATGCAAAAGCGTGTTTAACAAGGGTATAATCAGAAAACTGCTCAACCTGATAACCAAAGGATTCAAAAACCTCTTCCACAGGTACAGTTGCGCCGTCGTCAGTAATCTGAACATTTTCATCGGCAACTACTGTATATTCTTCACCCTGACGATTAACAGTCAGCACATTGCTGTTGTTATAAACTGTTACTGTCACATTATTTGCGAAAAACTCAGCTGAATCATTAGCGGTTTGTGAATATGTAATAGGGAAATTATCAACAATATTGTCCGAGTCGGAAAGATTGTCATCTGTGTCAATAAATTCATCGGAAATCTCACTGTTATGCTGGTCATAATTTCGGATAAGACTTACCAGTGCATCGGCAAATTCTGAAAGTTCGGTTTTATTGTCTGTTTCCAATGCAATTACAGAAAAGCCGTCAGCAACTGACAGAATTATCATAAGCATTGACAATAATACTGAAAGAATCTTTTTCATTCTAAAAACCTCCACATTCAGAATTTATATCGAAAAGGTACGGAACATTCCCATTCAATTGTAACATTATATCATAATTTTGGCAGATTTCAACAAGTTTAACAGTTATTTTACATTTACTTAATAATGTGTTGATTATTGTGCAAAAAAACAGCAGTACAAACACCGTACTGCTGTAAAAATTATAATTTTTAATTGTAACCGACGGCTAATCCAAACAAAAGCAAACTGCCGGTCAGCATTAAATTCATAAGCTGGAATTTTAATGAATATTTAGCCCATTTGCCGTAGCTGACATTTGCAAGACCTAATGAAATAAGCAACGCCGCGTTGGTAGGATAAAACGTATTTGAAAAACCGTCGCCGAAAGCGAAAGCCACGATACACAATTGAGGACTGATTTCAAACATCTGAGCCAAAGGCACAATAAGTGGTATCAACAAAAACGCTTTTGCCGAGCCTGAGCTTATAAAGAAATTAAGTATCAATACAAGCAGATAAATAAAGAGAATTACAAGCCATTTCGGTAAATCGTCTGCCATTGAAACAGCCCAATAAAGAATTGTATCAAGAACGTTTGACTCGGTTAATGTATATTTTATTGAACCTGCCATCATAATGAGAAAAACCGCAGGTAAAATATTCACCATACCGTTAACGAAATTCTTGCCAAGCACCTTTGTTTTTACACCTGAAGCCAATACCGCCGTAACTCCTGCTATTAAAAACATAACGGCAACAATTATCATCGTATAATCCTGTAACGCGGTAATAAAGCCTGAACTTAAAACCAAAAGAATTCCAAGCCCGACAATTCCAACAAAAAGTTTTAACGCAGTATCCATCTTTTTGTCTTCATTAAAATCCTGATGAATAGCCTTTGAGTCATCAAAGGTATCAACTTTTTTTGCGTGGTGAGTCAAAAATGCTAACAACAAGCAATAAATCAAAGCAAAGCTTATAAGGCGTAAACTCACGCCCGAAAACATCGGTAAATCCGCAAGACTTTGCGCAACGCCAACAGTGAACGGGTTAAACACACCTGACGCAAAGCCGCATCCGACGGCTAAAAGGCTCATACCCATACCCGTAACCGCGTCCCAGCCGAGACTTATTGACAAAGCCACAACAATCGGTACCATCGGCACACATTCTTCAAACGAGCCAATCAATGCGCCCATAGACATAAAGAAAAAGCTGAGAATAGCCATCAGTTTATATCTTGCGCCTGCAAATTTTTTAACGATTTTTTCAAGCATATATTTCATCAAGCCGCATTTATCGAGACTTGTGAAAATTCCGCCGATTACAAGAAGAAAAACGATAATGGCAATCATCATTCCCCCACCCTCTGCTCCGAGAACAAGAATCGGGGACAAAATCCATTTCCAGAAAGGTATTCCACCATCTACAAAGCTGAAATCAGATGAGGAGTTAATGACAAGGTTGCCGTTTTCGTCAGCTACTCTTGCATATTCTCCGCCCGGAATTACAAAAGTTAACCCATAGGTCAAAATCATAAGCACTAAAACGACTGATATTGCCGTTACAAACGATTTGACACCTATATTAAGTCCTTTATTCTCCTGTGTCTGCATTCTTAAACCTCTTCCATTACTACTTTAAAGAAATCAACTGCCTGTGCCAAGGTTTCAACGTCAACGTTTTCGTTAAGTCCGTGAACACTTCCCATCTGCTCATTCGTGATTGTAAACGGAGCAAAACGGATGCAATTATCACAAACTCGGCTCAAAAATCTGCTGTCACTTGCCGCAGTCATAAGATAAGGCGACGGTACAACGTCAGGAAATACTTTTTCAACTGCTTTTTCCACCAATTTGAATGCTTCGCCGTTGAAGTCTGTTATCGGTGATGGGAATCCAGGCTCTAAAACTTCGGTTTCAATATCGAATTTTGCCGCAAGTTCTTTTACTGCCTCGATACTTGCTTCCCTGCCCTGATGATGAGAAAAACGCATATTGCCCACAACCCAAGCCTCTTGCGGAAGCACGTTTCGTCCGTTTGAGCCCTGCGCCATTGTGAATGCAAGTGTAGTTTTAACCATAGCACCCGCCGTATTGTTAATAGCAGGTAAAAGTTTTGTTACAGGCTTTCTGAGTACGCTGATATTACTGAAAACCGTTTTCATATATCCCGTCATATAAGGTGCCATTCGTCTGAACATTTCATAAATCGCATCAGGCATTTCTGTTACAAAAATATCTGATTTTTCCACCTCAGCCATAAATTTGCCGAGACGTACAAGCGGAGTGTTTTTGCCCGGAGTTGATGCGTGGCCGCCCTTTGAACGAGCTGTAAACTTCAAATCAGCCTGACCCTTTTCACCCAAGCCAATCATAGCAAATTTGCCTTTTACGCCTGCAATTGGGTCAATAACAATCATACCGCCCTCATCAAGCACCATATCCAAACGGACTCCGCGCTCTTTTAAGGTACTGCTAATTTCATTTGCGCCGTCACCGTTCGTTTCTTCGTTTCGTGTTGTTAAGAAATAGATATCTCTTGACGGTACGAAGCCATCGTTAAGAAGCTCTTCAGCAGCCTGCAAAATAGCCCAAAGATTTCCTTTTGTATCAAGAGTACCTCTGCCCCAAATTTTGCCCTCTTCAATCTCACCTGAAAAAGCAGGATATTTCCATTCACCCGGAGCTTCAACAACGTCGTGATGACTCATAAAAAGCACGGGATTTTTCGTTATGTCGCTACCCTTTAATTTAAACAACAAACTTCCTTTGAACTCTTCCTTTTCAGCCGCTTCAAAAAACTTTGGAAAGAATTTTTCAAGCAATTTGTGGAACTCATAGAACTTTGTCAAATCTGTCTGACCGTAAGCTGAAACTGTTTCTGCCTGAATCAATTGTGATAACGTGTTTGCATAAGCAAGATTGCGATTTTCGTTCATAACAACAAACCTCAAAATAATAATTAAAATTTGGCGGAGATGTGGGGATTTGAACCCCAGCGCCGCTATTCACGACCTACCGCATTTCGAGTGCGGACCCTTCAACCACTTGGGTACATCTCCTTATTAACCTTATTATTTTATCATTTGAGTAAATTTTTGTCAACAATAGCAATTGCTTGATTTTTAACGTAATAATGTTATAATATCACGGAAGTGGTGATAAAATGACAAAAATTAAAGAATTTATCAAAAATGAGATTGTGCTGATTCTATCTTTCGTTTTAGCAATAGCTTCAGCATTTTTTGTTACTCCAAGCAAGGAATATTTTGAATATATTGATTTTCGCACGTTAGGACTTTTGTTTTGTTTAATGTCGGTTATGGCAGGATTCAATAAACTTGGAGTTTTTAAACTTGTTGCGGAGAAAATGCTATCAAAAATAAAGAGCATCAGCGGTTTGTCACTTATTCTTGGGTTGCTTTGCTTCTTTTCTTCAATGATAATTACAAACGACGTGGCATTGATTACTTTTGTACCTTTTACGATTACAGCATTGAGATTATCAGAGAAAATGGACAAGTTAATTTGGATTGTTACAATAGAAACTGTCGCCGCAAATCTCGGAAGTATGCTAACTCCTATCGGTAATCCGCAAAACCTGTATTTATTCTCATATTTCAATATGGGGCTTGGGGATTTTGTTACCGCAATTCTCCCCTATGCACTTTTATCTTTCATTCTCGTTATTATTTGTTGTTTATTCACCGCCAAAGGCAAAATTGAAACACAGTTTAACAATGATAAAACAGATTTTTCAAAACTTCATATAATCATTTATTTATTGATTTTCGTCATTTCATTATTGACTGTATTCAGGGTAATTCCTTTTGAAATTACGGTTATTCTGACTTTGATTGTAATATTGATTTTTGACCGACAGGTACTTTTAAAGGTTGATTACAGTTTACTTTTCACTTTTGTTTTCTTATTTATATTCATTGGTAATCTTGGTGAAATCAAACCAATAAGCGACTTTTTAAAAAGCATTGTAAACGGCAACGAAGTTTTGGTAGGTATTGCTTCGAGTCAGGTGTTTTCTAACGTACCCGCGGCAATTCTGCTTTCAAAACTCACTGAAAACGCACGTAATTTGCTTGTCGGTGTAAATCTTGGCGGACTTGGAACTTTGATTGCATCAATGGCAAGTCTGATTTCATTCAAATTCATAGCAAAAGAAAAAGTCCGCACGGGAAAATACATACTGACATTTACAATAGCAAATATTATTTTTCTGATGCTTAATTTAGGATTATGGATTATAATCAAATAGAAAAACGGGTATTCAATGAATACCCGTTAATTTTATGTATTTATTTGTGATAACGAAGTGAGCAAATGTCATCGCCTTTTGCGATACATTTCGGCAAGTCGAGAACTGCACCATATGCTTCACCGCTACCGTGGTCACCGCACATTGCGATATCACAAAGAGTTGCAATTTCTTCGTCTGTACAGCCTGCTTTTTGCCAGGCTTTTACAAGTGGGCAATAGTGGAAATCGATTGAAAGTTTATCATCTGTGCTTTCAAGAATTTTCATTTCAAAAACCATTTGCGCAGGTTTTGTGAAAAGAGTTTTACGAAGTCCTACAAGACTGTCAGTACCGCCCTTTTTAACGTGATTTGCGCCGTGTGTGAGACCGCAACGTTTAATTGCCGCACTACCGAAATCCCACCAATCAAGGCCGCGTTTGCCTGCTTCATCACAGAGAAGATAAAGCCAATATGCGCGATGCTCAAGCTGTTCACGAACCGCTACAATCAACGGATTTTTGATTTTTGCATCATTTTTCACTTTGCTCATATATATCCTTCTTTTTTTAAATTATTTTTTCTGTCCGTAATAAGCATTTGCGCCGTGTTTACGAAGATAATGCTTATCGAGAAGTTCTTGTTGCATTGGTTTAATCTGCGGATTCATCATAATATTATGCCAAGCCATAAACGCAAGTTCTTCCAACACAACTGCATTATGAACCGCATTGTGCGGGTCAGTACCCCAAGTAAACGGACCGTGACTGTGAACGAGAACGGCAGGAATATCGTTAGGCTCTTTATCGTTAAAGGTTTCGATAATCACGTTACCCGTTTCAAGCTCGTATTTTCCGCCGATTTCCTCAGGTGTCATTTTGCGAGTGCAAGGTATTTCGCCGTAAAAATAGTCAGCGTGAGTAGTACCAAGCGCAGAAATTCCCATACCTGCCTGAGCAAACGTTGTTGCCCAACGGGAATGTGTATGAACGACGCCTTTAATATCGGGAAATGCGTTATAAAGTGCAACGTGAGTGTCAGTATCAGATGAGGGATTTAAGTCACCCTCAACCTTTTTGCCTGTTTTAAGGTCAACCACAACCATATCCTCAGGCTTCATCGTGTCATATTCAACGCCTGACGGTTTGATTACCATTAAACCTTTTTCACGGTCAACACCTGAAACGTTACCCCAAGTAAATGTTATAAGTCCATACTTTGGCAAAAGCATATTTGCCTCATAGACCTCTTTTTTTAACTGTTCAAGCATAGAATACTCCTTACTTTAATTTCCAAGCTAAATCTGCGAGGAACAAGTCTTTTTCAAGTCCTGCTACCGTTGTATCTTTATTGATATGAACAAATTCGATATCCATCATATTTGCCCAATCCTTCATCTGTTCTGCCGTAACGTCATAGCTTAATACGGTATGATGAGCGCCACCTGCTGTAATCCAACATTCGATACCTGTTTCAAGGTTTGGCTCCGCTCTCCACATTACACGGGCAACGGGAAGATTTGGCATTTCCATAATTGGTTTAACACATTCGATATCCTGACAGATAAGACGAAGACGACCGCCCATATCAACGAGAGAAACGACGATAGCCTGTCCTGCTTTACCTTCAAAAACAAGACGTGCAGGGTCTTTTTCGTTCATACCTATTCCAAGGTGATGTGTTTCAATTCGAGGCTTACCCTCTGCCATTGACGGACACACCTCAAGCATGTGAGCGCCAAGACTGTATTCCTCACCTTCAACGAGATGGTAAGTATAGTCTTCCATAAAGCCCGTACCGCCGTTTTTGCCTTCTGCCATAGCCTTCATAATAGCAGTCATAGCGGCAACCTTCCAGTCACCCTCACCGCCGTATCCATAGCCTTGTGCCATCAAATGCTGACTTGCAAGACCCGGAAGCTGTTCCATACCATAAAGGTCCTGGAACGTATTTGAGAATGCCATACAGCCTTCACTGTCAAGCATTTTCTTCATTGCAATTTCTTCACGTGCCTGATAACGAATTGCATCGATATTATCTGTATTGAAATCATATTCTGCCTTATAAACATCCATTAAAGCATCGATTTCTGCATCTGTTACAGCGTTCATTTCTTTTACAAGGTCACCGACTGCCCAAGTATTAACCTGCCAGCCGAGTTTTGCCTGTACTTCAACCTTGTCGCCTTCTGTAACTGCAACCTCACGCATATTGTCGCCGAAACGCATAACTTTAAGTTCTTTACTTACTGCAACACCGACTGCTGAACGCATCCAATCGCCAAGGCGTGTGCGAACACTTTCCTTTGTCCAATGACCTGCGATAACCTTTCTTGGCATACGAAGTCGAGCCGCGATAAAGCCGTGTTCACGGTCACCGTGAGCAGCCTGATTAAGATTCATAAAGTCCATATCGATTTCATCGTTAGGAATTTCAACATTGTACTGTGTTGCAAGGTGGCAATATGGCTTCTGCAAATCAACGAAGCCGTTAATCCACATTTTTGACGGGCTGAAAGTGTGACACCAAGTAATAATACCTGCGCACTTTTTGTCATAGTTTGCTTCTCTAACAACGTCCGTGATTTCTTTGTTTGTTTTTGCAGTTACTTTATAAACGACCTTGCAAGGAAGAGTACCTGATGCATTAAGCTCGTCAACCATTTCCTGTGCGCGAGCCGCAACTGTTTCTAACACTTCGGGACCATAAAGGAACTGACTGCCAACTACAAACCAAAATTCATAATTTTTAAGACTCATAATATTTTCTCCTTATTTTAAGTTTGCAATAGCACTTTTTTCGATTGCTACTGCATCTGCATAGCGTTTAATATATTCATTGAAACCGTCAACGTCTGCTTTGTCGGGTTCAATTACACTTGCTTCGTAATCTGCGAAGACCTTATTTTCAAGGTATGCCTCAAGAGTTTCATTTTCACTTTTATTCACCATATAAGCGGCAAGAAGCGCAATACCCCAAGCACCGCCCTCACCTGCCGTTTCCATAACTGCAACTGGAGTGTTAAGAGCACCTGCCATAAGTTTTTGACCTACGACTGCGGTTTTGAAAAGTCCGCCGTGACCTAAAAGTTTTTCGATTTTTACATTCTCTTTATCAAAAAGAATGTTCATACCAAGACGAAGCGTAGCCATTGTACCGTAAAGCTGTGAACGCATAAAGTTTGCAAGGCTGAATTTTGAGTCAGGCATTCTCACCATTAACGGTCTGCCCTCGGCAGTATCAGTTACGGGTTCACCTGAATAATAGTTAAAGCTGATAATACCGTTACAATCCGCATCGCCTTTATGCGCTTCTGCATAAAGCATATCGTAAAGTGCAGGTTTATTAACTTCAACACCGCTGTTTGCCAAAACCTCTGCGAAAAGTTTTACATAAGCATCAAGGTCGGATGTACAAGTGTTACAATGCACCATAGCAACGGGCTTACCCGTTGGAGTTGTGACCATATCAATTTCTGTATAAACGTCTGAAAGCGCTTTATCAAGGACAATCATACCGAAGATTGACGTACCTGCTGAAATATTGCCCGTACGTACTGCAACGCTGTTTGTAGCAACCATACCCGTACCCGCGTCACCCTCAGGCGCGCAAAGCGGACAACCCTCTTCCAACTCACCCGTCGGGTCAAGGAGTAACGCACCGTCTTTTGTGAGAGTACCTGCATTATCACCTGCAACGAGGATTTTCGGGAGAATGTCAAGGAGTTTCCAACCGTAACCCTTATCTTTGATTTTAGCATCAAAATCTGCTACCATCTTTTCATCGTAGCAATTTTTAGTACTGTCAATCGGGAACATACCTGCGGCTTCACCGATACCGATTACCTTTTCACCCGTCAGCATCCAATGAACGTAACCCTCAAGGGTTGTTAAAAAGTCAATTTCGGGAAGATGAGCTTCACCGTTAAGGATTGCCTGATACAAATGAGCAATACTCCAACGTTGAGGAATATTGAACTTGAAAAGCTCTGTAAGTTCTGTTGCAGACTGTTCGGTTATTGTATTTCTCCAGGTTCTGAACTCTGCTAACTGTTTTCCGTTTTTATCAAATGGAAGATAGCCGTGCATCATAGCGGAAAAGCCCATTGATTTGAATTTCGTGAGTTTTACGCCGTATTTTTCAAGGACTTCATCTTTAAGATTTTTATAAGCATCCTGAAGACCTGTCCAGACGTCGTCAAGGTGATAAGTCCAGACGCCGTTTTCAAGACGGTTTTCCCAACCGTGTGAACCGCTTGCAATAGGGTTATGCTTTTCGTCAATCAAAACGGCTTTAATTCGTGTTGAGCCCATTTCAATGCCCAATACGGCATTACCGTTTTCGATTGTGTTTTTTATTGCCTGAATATCCAAATTTTCCAACTCCTGACTATTAGTTGTTATCCTTTAAATTATATCATTAAAATTTCCAATAATCAACAGAAACTATATAATTTGACTCATTTCTTCTGCATTAAAATTAAACGTATCGGTTTTTGTGTTTTCTTTAATAAAACTGATTATTTCTTCGTAGGTTGCAGTTTTGATGTCAATACGTTCAATATACTTATTGAATATTCCCCAGCTTTCGCCTGCATTATAGGTCTTGTAAGTCCATTTAATTCGGCTGATTTCATTTTTCTCATATTTCTTTTGGGCATATTCTTCACACTCGTGGTTATTGTATTCACCGACCACAACTGCAACTCCCCAGTCCTTTCGGGCTGTTTTAAGCTCATCAACGCGATAACGAATCATACCCTTTTCACTATCATAAAGGTGTAACTGATAAAGCATATTTTCATATTCCATTTCACTAGGATTGGGCAAAACAGTTGTTGACCACACACCTTCAAATGAGATAATATGATTTTTGTCAATTTCACGGATTGCTTTATAGAGAACATCGTATGCTTTATTGGTGCGAGAAACTGCTTCTTCACTTTCAGCAGCCCAAGTGTAATCACCCTCATAGCCACCGTTATTTTGCGGCTCGTTAAGTAAATCGTATGCAAAAACTGTTTTGTTGTCTTTATAACGCTCTGCAATAGCAGTCCAAAGCTCGACTGTTGCATTCATCATATTCTCATTTTCGTAAAGCTCGTTTCGTCCCGCCTTGCCTGTACAATGATTTTTACTTTGTCCACCGGGGGCACCGTGTAAATCAAGCATTACATAAATTCCGTATTTTTCACAAGTGGATATAAGCCAATCAAGTTTTTGAAATCCTCGATTGTTGTTGTGGTTTTCGGTGAGCCATTCAAGGTCTTCCGTCATAAAATTACGATACCAGAATGGCACACGAACACAGTTAAAGCCTAATTTTTCAATTTGTGCAATATCTTCTTCAGTTACAAAATTATCTTCAAAGTTTTTTACGATTTCATTAGTTTTTTCTTGGCCAAAACGGTCAAGTAACACTTCAAGAGTATCAAAATATCCCCAGTCTTCTGTGTATTCAGGTACAAAGCCCATCCAGGTTTCCCACAAAAGCCAGTTACCTAAATTAACGCCTTTAAGGACTATATTTTCGCCGTTTTCGTTGACTATATAGCCATTTTCAACTGTTAAAAGGCTAATTTCTTTTGGATTTGAATTATTATATTGGTCTAATGATTTGATTTCTTTCGTGCAACCAAATAAGGTTAAAATCATAATAAATGCGAGTAAAAGTGAAATCAGTTTTTTCATAAAATTCAACTCCTTTTATTCAATTATATTGTATTTGTATTTATATTTCAAGGAAAAGAATGACAATTGAGGTGTGGATGAATTAAATGCACTGATAAACAAGCATCGGGATGCCGAGTCGGCGTCACCTGTAACTCACTAATGCGGTTGTTTTGCAGAGACGGGTCATTCGTGAATGACACCTACATCGTTTGGCGGTCGATTTTGTTGATGTGTTAAATTGCGGGTCGTGACCCCTACTTATTAATTAAATATATTTTACATACGAAAAGAGTGGTAGCTTGAAACTACCACTCAAATTTTTATTTATTGCAATTACAATCTGACGATTTACTTGCGCATTGTTCGGCATAAGGGCAACCGACACATTTTACTCCCCGTTTTTTTGCTTTGACGAGATATGCGATTGCTGTACCGATTATTATAACAAGAATTGCTAGTATAATAATGTTTTCCATATTTTTCCTTAATTATTTCGCAGATACGGTCTGCTTTTTATTGTTATATTCGACTTTGAGTTTATTGTTTGCACGGATACAAAGAAATACGATAACTGCAACGAAAATTGCTACTGCAACAAGTCCTGGGAAGAAGCCTGCACCAAGAGTACCAGTTGTAATAAGTGTGCCAATCTGATATACAAGATATCCTACTGTAAAGCCTGTGCCAAGCTGAAGTGCGATACCGCCCCAAAGCCATTTTGCGCTCTTCATTTCAGAGTTCATAGCACCGATTGCCGCAAAGCAAGGCGGTGTGTAAAGATTGAACATAAGATAAGCCAAAGCCGCAACCTTTGTGATTGCCATAATCGTTCCAACCTCTGCGCCTGCACCCTCCATAAGTGCTAATTCTTCTGTATCGATAAGGTTTTCTAATCCTACAAAGCAAACCGCTAACGTACCGACAACGTTTTCTTTTGCGATAAAGCCCGTAACTGCTGCTGCGGCAAGTTGCCATGAAAGAACACCGACAACGGGAACGAGCATGTATGCGAAAGGTCCTGCAATTGAAGCGAGAATTGACTGGTCAGCCGACTCTGCAACTGTAAAATTCCAGCTGAAAGTCTGCATAATCTGAACCACCGTATTACAAAGAAGGATGATTGTTGCAGCCTTAACAACGTAAGACCAACCACGCTGACACATTGAAAGGAATGCGCGTTTAAGTGACGGCGCTTTGTATTCGGGAAGCTCGATAATGAAGAAGGATTTTCTTGCTTTATAACCCGTAATTTTATTTATGAGAAGTGCGCCGAAGAAAATAAGAAGAATACCAACGAAATACATCATCGGTCCAACCCACGTTGCGTCTTCAAAAAACGCACCTGCGAAAAGCGAGATAACGGGAAGTTTTGCACCACATGGCATAAATGGTGTAAGCATTGCTGTTGCACGACGCTCACGCTCGTTACGAATTGTACGACAAGCCATAACGCCAGGTATTGCACAACCTGTACCGATTACGAATGGAATGATTGATTTACCGCTTAAACCTACTTTTTTGAAAATCGGGTCAAGAACGACTGATGCGCGAGCCATATAGCCGCAATCTTCAAGAAGTGCTATAAGGAAGTACATAACCATAACAAGTGGAAGGAAACCGATAACTGCAATTACACCGCCGATTACACCATCAACTAGAAGTGCTGAAATAAGCGGATTTGCATTTTCAAAAAATCCTGCAATCCATTCCTGACCTCCTTCAAGAAGTGCTACAAGCCAGTCTGCAATCCACACGCCAGGTCCTGCTTGTGAAATCCAGAAAACAAGGAACATTACAACTGCGAAAATTGGAAGTCCAAACCATTTGTTAGTGAGAATATCGTCAATTTTGTCTTGGAAGTTTCTGTCCTTTGTATATACTTTTCTTGTTTCAACCGTATCAACAATTTTATTTACAAATTCAAAACGTTTTTTATCAGCCGCAACAACTGTCTGCTTGTTTGTAAGGTCGATGTCACCCTGAACATAAGGTGCTGACTGACCTTTACCCAAAAGACTTACTGCTGCTGTTACAACGTCCTTAAGACCGTCGGCTGACGTTGAAACAGTTTCAATTACGGGACAATTAAGTGCTTTGCTGAGAGCAGCTGTGTCAATTTCAGTTTCCTTCTTTTCGTTAATATCCGTCTTATTAAGTGCAACAACAACAGGAATACTGAGTTCAAGAAGCTGTGTTGTAAAGAACAAGCTACGGCTTAAATTTGTAGCATCAACAATGTTGATAATTACATCGGGATTTTCGTTCTTAACGTAAGAGCTTGTTATACTCTCCTCCGACGTAAAAGGTGACATTGAATATGCGCCCGGAAGGTCAACGGCAACAAGTTCTTCTGCACCGTCATAATAAGATTTTTTGATTGGACTGCTCTTTTTATCAACAGTAACGCCTGCCCAGTTGCCGACCTTTTCGTTTCTGCCTGTTAAAGCATTGTACATTGTGGTTTTACCGCTGTTTGGGTTACCTGCTAATGCAATTCTCATAGTTTTCTCCTTTAATTTATAAACATATATTTTTTGACTGAATTATAGTGTTAGCGTTCGCTAACAGATTTTTAAAAATAAACAGCTATGCCTTGCTCTTTCAATTTTTATATTGAAATTGCTTCGGCTAACTGATTATCAATATTATAACGGCTGTCTTTAATTGAAACCACGCAACCGCCTTTTTTGTGAGCAACAACGGTAATCGGCTCACCTGCATAACAACCTAATGAGAACAAAAATGAATCAAGCTCTTCATCATCAGTAACAATTTCTTTAATGATATATTCAATTCCCTCTTGTGCTTCAATCAGTGTCATTTTTGTCACCTTGTACTATAAAAGTTATAAAATTTTAGCATAGGCTAACTTTTTTTATATAAATTTTAGTTAGCCACCGCTAACCACGTATAAATATATACTAATTTAAGCTGATTGTCAATAGATTTTGGTAATTTTTTCAATTTAATTAAAAATTTAAGCCGTGCAAAAGCACGGCTATTACTTTATTATGGATGACAGTGTCCACAAGGTTTATATCCCATACCAACAACATCTTCACGAGTTCCTTTGTACTCATCATAGTTTTCAGCCTTGATTTTGCTGACATCTCTACACGTGATTAAATGAAACTTCATAGTTGATGTATTTAAAACGTATGTTGTTTTTGTTTCTTTAGTTGTTGTTTCTACTTTTTTAGTGGTTGTTTCTGCCCTTTTAGTAGTAGTTTCAGCTTTCTTTGTTGTAGTTTCTTTTTCAGTTGTGCTTTCTTCAGTAGTTGTTTCAGAAATTGTTGCTGACTCTTCCGTTGTAGTTTCAGTAGTAGTTTCAGTTGTTGTATTATCATCAATAACACTTCCTGCAACTGCTGACTCATCTTGATTATCAGGATTTTCTGAACTTGGAGAAAGCATTATACCTGCAAACAAAAGAACTATTGACATAATTATAGCAACAAAACTTTTAATTTTAAATTTTTCTAAAAATTCTCTAATTGGTTTAATTGGAGCCATAAGTACCGCAGCAATAAACACAAGTATTGTTGATAAAAATGAACCTGTTCCAAGTGCTGCTAAAGCAAATAATCCTGCAAAAAACCATTGAATAATTTTTGAAATTGTTTTCATTATAACACCCCATATAATTTCTCTTACCCTTTTAATCGTATAAATTAGACTTATTGTGACAATTTTATTTAAAAAGTTTTGTCCAACTAAATGTTGTTTTATGATAGATTTTATTGTTTATAGATTTTTTAGGACTTTTCACAAAGCCCATCCCCTTTTTACCATACAAAGGATTTATAGATTTTTTTACTTTTCTTTTTAATTTTCCTGTTGTTCTAGCCTTAAAAGATTTTTTTAAACTTGGTTTTCTCATTCCAAACTTCAATATAGTCACCTCAAAAATAAAAAAGTGCGCCAGCCGAAGCCAACGCACTGAAAAACACATAGCTCCAACTGTCGCCAAACAAAATTTCACATTCTCACCAAAAGCAAAGTATGCAAAATAGAGCATCTGCATTTTTACCTAAATAAGATAAAAATACTTTGCCCATTGGTGAAACAAATATTATGAAATTTTGCTTGGCAAATTTAGTTTACCACTATTTCTCATAAAAATCAATAATATTATAAAAACAAGAACAGACTACTTTTTATACTCTTGCGAATTTATAATAACAGAACGATTTTGTCTCATCATATACAACAATAAAAAAGGTGGAAGCTGAAAGCTCCCACCTTAAATATTTAATTTCTTGAATCCAAGGAAGTCTGGACAGCCTTGAAAAGTGACAAATCGCTTTCGTAAGGAACGTCGCAGGAATAATGCCACACCATAACTCCGCCAAGTCCGTAATCATTTGCAAACGCAGTCTTATCTCTAATCATTTGCACACCGTTAAAGCTGGTTGTGATTTCTCCGCCGACATCCCCCGTCATATACGATTTTGCTATTCGGTTTTTAAAGGGATTATTTTCTAAATCCGCGGCGATTTGTTCGTAAGACGGCCAAGCCTCTTCACCATTATGGGTTCTGCCATAGAATGGTAAACCTAAATCACATTTTGACAAATCGTATCCATTTTCGATAAAGGATTTAACTGCTAATGCGCCACCGCTTGAAGCAAACTCGGCATGGGCATTATAGAATGTCCACATATCGTCATAAGACATAATTTCAACACGGTCAAGTGCCTCAATTGCATCTTTTGAAAGATTGCAATTCCAATTAGCAAGAGCAGCTCCTAAAATATAGTCACCCATAGCTTCATCAAGTTTTACTAAAAACTTGGAATAATGACGAATACTCTTTTTTTCATAAGGATATTCATAATCAAAGAAAAAGCCAT
This sequence comes from Candidatus Fimenecus sp., assembly GCA_045633505.1. Classification (GTDB taxonomy): domain Bacteria; phylum Bacillota; class Clostridia; order Oscillospirales; family Acutalibacteraceae; genus Fimenecus. The sequence goes on from JAZQYK010000101.1 coordinate 16,814, forward strand.
CAAAATCATAAGTTTCTAATAAATTAAGAATGTTTGAGATAAGCTTATCATCGTTCTTGTTAAATGCCTGACTGTGCAATTTTTCTTTATCCGCAGCATCAACACCATCAGGGCCTAATGCGTTGCAATGGATTTTAATATCAGGGTTAACCGCCTTAATTCTTGATATAATTGTTCTTAACATTTCGTCACCAGAAACAGTTACACCATTCACTTCACTATCCTGAAGATAAATCTCACCATTTTCATTAAAACGAGCAACACTAAATAATATTACATCAGTAATTGAAAGAAGTTTTTCAGTATCAATATTTTCATTGGCGTAAAAGCCTGGAGATACAATATAAGCTGTTACTCTGAAATCTTCTTTCTTGTTATCCTTAACATTAAGCACATCTATCTTTTTCAATTCATATTGGCTTTCGTTTGATGCGTTAATACAGATTTTAAGTGAGTCCGCTGTGTGCTCTCCAATTTCGCAATAACGATATTCACCGATTCTGTCCTGTTCATAAATAACATAATCTTCGCCATTTTCGTCGGTGAGCCAGATTGAAAACTTCTCAATCTGATTGCCAACTTCTTCGATTACTACTGTATCAAATGTAGTTTCTTCATTGAATTTTATTTCAATAAATGTTCCTTCAACTGCAACCTCACCTTTTAAATCACCAATTATTTCAGCATCTTCAATTACAGAATGTCCGCTGATTGCAATAGTTGTCTTAGTTTTGTTGCAGGATACCATTGAAAATGTCATTACTATTATCATTAAAATTGCAATTATTCTTATGATAGTTTTTTTCATAACATTTATCCTTGTTCTTCTGCTTTGATTTTTTCGTTGTACTTATATTCATTACCACGTTCACCTAAATGGTAAACTGAACGATTTTTTACTCCGAATTTCTTCTTTTCAAGTCTCGAGTAATTTATTCCCCTTGAACGCATATATGCCTTAAAGAAATCAAGTCGCTTGTAAAAATCTTTATAGTTTTTCTTTTTATCTTCAGTCCATGCTAATTCAGCAAGAGCATAAATTCTTGGATAAACAGCAAACTGCCATGCATTTTCATGGTCAATCCATTCAGCCCAGGATTCGAATTCAACACCAAGCACATTTTTTTCATTTACAAAGCCTGATTTAGCAACATTGTAATTATATACCTTTTTAAGCGGCACTCGCGCATAAGAAAAGTCAAAATAAAGTGTTGGGCAAGGAGAAACTATGTATTTTCTCTTATCATTTTCTTTTTTAACCCACGCAGGTGAACGATAAATCCAATAATGACCAATAATATCGTTGTCAGTATTATCAGCAATACCGTCATTCCACTCAATGCTCTTTTTGCCAAGCTGTTTGAGCATTTCCTTAGTTCTGTTATTGAAATACGCCTGAAGCTCTGAACCTTTTGTGAAGCCCAGTTCTTTCATTTTAGCCTGACAAGTATCACATTCTTTTTCCCAGATTTTATGTCCCTTAGCAGCCTCATCTCCACCCATATGGAAATACTCATAAGGGAAAAGTTCACAAACCTCTGTCAATAACTTTTCAACAAAGTCATAGGTTTCTTCCTGACCTGCGCAAAGCACATCTTTTGTAATACCATTCTCGCAAAAAACTTCATATTTCTCTTTTTTGCAAGAATATTCAGGATAAGCCGCAAGAATTGCAACTGTATGTCCCGGCAAATCAATCTCGGGAATTACGTCAATGCAAAGTTTTTCTGCATAACTTACAATTTCACGAATTTCATCCTTTTTATAATAATGATGATACTCACCGCCGCATTTTTTAAGTTCAGGAAAAGCAAGATTATTACAACCGCCAAGGTATTCAAACTCTCGTTTGCTTGAAATTTCATTTAACAGCGGAAATTCTTCACTTTCAATTCTGTAACCCTGGTCATCACTTAAATGCCAGTGAAATTTATTAAGTTTTACCATAGCCATTTCATCAAGAAGTCGTTTGACTGCATCAATACCGAAAAAATGACGGCTTTCATCCATCATACCACCACGATATGAAAACTTTGGATAGTCATAAATATCAGCACCGTTAAGTGTTGCAACACCATCACCGCTTTTTGCCTGCATAAGCATAATTTTCAAAGTAACGGCACCATAAAATGCACCCTTTTCGTCGGATGCGGAAATAACTACACCCTCGTCATTGATTTTAAGCTTATAGCCTTCAGCACGAATTTTGGCATCTTTATTAAATTTGATTGCGCCGTTTTTTGCATCCTTTTTAGTCTTTAAAAAACCCGAAATATAGTTTCCTGCTTTCAAAAATTCAGGAACGCAAAGCACCTGCGTATCAGATGTGACCGTATATGTACCGCTGATTACATCATATTTTTGTGGTTTTGGAATAATGCTGTATTTTGGAGCGCTCATTATTCAATCTCCTTTAAAACTTCAATACAAAAATCAGGTACATCTGTAATGAGAGCATCACAACCCCATTTTGTATATTTTATAATGTCTTCTTTTTTGTTAACTGTCCAAGGGTTGACAGCAATGCCATTTGCGTGTAAATCGTGAACTAAGTCTTCTGTTAAAAGGAAATATTCAGGATGAGCGGCATCAGCTTTTAACTGTTGACAATACTTTGTAACACCAAAATTCATTATTTCGTTACCCAAATCCCCCTCTTCATAAAGAAGTCCTGTTTTTAGGTTTGAGTCGATTTCTTTGACAAGTCTGATACATTCAGGGTCAAAACAAGAAATTATTGTATTTTTTTCGATACCGAATTTGTGAACTTCCTCAACGACTCTTTTAACAAGGTCATTTTCTTTCAATGGTGGTTTGATTTCGATGTTGATTAAATTCATATTTTTAACAACACAGATAAGCTCTGCAAGTGTAGGTAATGTAACACCCTCAAAGTCTTTAGAAAAATAAGAACCGAAGTCCAATTGGCGAAGCTGGGCAAAAGTCATTTCGTCAATAGAGCCTTTACCGTTTGATGTTGCATCAACAGTATAGTTATGGCAAATGACAATTTCGCCGTCCTTACACAAATGAACGTCGGTTTCAATTCCGTCTGCATTAAATTCAACTGCTTTCTTAAAAGCAGGTAATGTGTTTTGAGGTGCTCTTTTATTCGCACCACGATGAGCCAATACAAGTGGCATAGTTACCAACTCCTCTTGGGATATATAGGTTGTGATATTAAAATCACTACAACTATATATTACCAAATGGGAATGCCTTTTGTAAAGAGTTATTTACTATTAAATAGTTCTTGAAAAACCTCTACTATTTTGAACCTGAATTTATATTTCTCATTATCCGATACAATATTTGTTTCGTCATCGGTTAGCACATCGGACATTTCACATTCAGCCACCGCTGACGGCAAACACATTGGAGGAAACATTACACACCACCAATTTTCACCCTTACCCTCACCTATTATCACTTTTATTGCGGTGTAATATCCTGCTGGTAAGGTTACAGAATTATCGTAAGTTCTTGTTTTGAAATATTCTTCTGCCACGGTGATTTTCACACTATAGTCAAATCCGTTATCCTTTATAACTTTAAGTGCTGTTTGTTCAAGCATATCAATATGTGGACTAATTTTTTCAATAGCCTCTTTTGAAGTGATACTGCCATCAAAAATTTCTTTACCCGCTGACAACACAGCATCTCTTACCTCTAATTTTAAACTTTGGTCTTCTTCACTATCAGAATTTGCGATTACATGCATTCTCAGCATTTTCCCCCTTATACTGTCGCATTGTTGGGAAAAACTGTTTATATTGAACACACAACAGATAATTATTGCAATGAGAATAGATGCTTCGATTTTAAGTATTGTTTTTTTCATAAATTCACTCCTTTGAGTGAATTGTTGACAACTGGAAATGGTTTTAAACAAAAAATAAGACAGGAAAGGGTTCCCTGTCTTAACAGTAACGGCGGGAGCAAGGTCTCGCCTGCTGGCTCGGTCGGTGCTTCTGCTTTGCAGAGGTGTCCACTGGACACCCGCACCCCCGCCCTACACTCACCACACAAAAGAGTTAGACAAATTCAGATTTGTATAAAAAAGGACGATTCATAAATCGTCCTAAACTTTGCATTTTGAATTTTGCATTTTGCACTTATAAGGGTTGCCCCGCAAAGTCGGTTGCAGTGAATACTAACCTGCATGTTAAGCAGGTGGGTGCCGTCCGTTCCATATCTGTGCTCCCTTCGTCCGTCAATGACGGGAGGTCTGCTCCCAATGGTCTGAGAAATGGCTCCCTTTTATAGAGTGTTGGGTTAATATCATCTGCAGTTATCGGGCTTCGCAGGGTAAGAATATTTTCTGCAATTTAACGAGAATTACTCTTCGTCGTCAAAGGAAAAAAGTTCTGAAAGTCTTTCTTCAAAAATCTGTCCGATTTCGTTAAACTCATTATCGTCTTCAATTGGTTCAAGATAAGTTTCGCCGTCTTCTTCGCAAACTTTGAGAATAATAAGTTCTCCGTCATCATCAAGAATTTCTTCTGCTTCATCGTAAACAGGTAGAAGTGCTACATATTTTGCTGTATCGGTTTCAATTCTGTCAAGCTCTTCAAAAACGTGCTCAACACCGTTTTCATCAATAACTGACACTAAATCAGGATTAAATTCTTCACTCATTTTAAATACTCCTTTTATATTAAACTTTGTTCTTATAATACGTACAAGCCTGATTCAAGAAGAACGATTTCTTTTCCGCAGGAACGAAGATATTTGTAAACAGGCTCGTCAAAAATTCTGAAATCCTTGACAGAATAATCTTTAAGGCTGATTGTTCTCACCTTATTTGAGTCACGGTTACAAATAAACAACTCGTTATCATATTTTGAAATTGAAACGGGGTGTTCAAAGGTGTTTGAGTCCTCCGAGCCAATTCTCATACTGAATTTTTTGTGTGAAACGGAATAGCTGACAACACAGTTAAGGTCAGGGACAACGCTCCAGATTTGGCGGTCGTCATAAACTGCACCGCAAATTTCACAGTCGTGATAAAGCAAGTCGCTTGACCAGGTCATTTCACCGCTTGGTGAGAAAAATCCCGTTTCACCGCTTGGATAAACGATTACCACCTGCTTTGAAGGTAATATATCCGCATCGCAGGAAACGTAATCGCCCAACTGTTCCGCTATTTTTTTGTATTCCGGACCGTATTTATTAAGCAAATAAACACTTTTGGTAACCGGTGTGTTTTGCATTCTTTTTATATCATATCCATAAAAGCTGACTCTTGCAGAACCGTTTTCAAGAGTTTTTTTGCGAGTGTAGATGATACCGTTTGAGAATGCGATGACGTCATAAATCGAATCAACAATTTTTTGCATAAATTCACCGCTGTATATAATAGTTTCAGTAATTTTTGATTTTTATATATTGTACTATGTTTTTCTCAATCGGTCAATATGATAAACTTAACAATTTTGTCTTAATTTGTTTTTGCATTTTTCATCTTTATCAATACATTCCTTGTGGGTACAAAGAATTTTTCTTTCACCGTCACAACAACATATTTCTTCAAAAATTACGTTTTTACCGATATGAGTGCAATATTGCTCATAGGTTTTCTTGATTTCAGTCATCACATCACCTCTTTAATAATTTCTATGCATAAAAATCATATTTAATCAATAAAGATATTATGTCCAATATTTTTAAATTCGAGGTGATAAAATGCAATCGGCAAACGTTTTTCTTGGACTGATTTTTTCTGTTTACACAATCTTAATTTTGATTACGTATATTAAGTCAAAGAAGTTCTTTAAAGCATTCTTTTTGACGGCGTTGCAAGGGATTTGCGCTTTGTTTGCAGTAAATCTGATTGGAAAATTCGTTGAGGTACACATACCCGTCAATTACTGGACTTTAGGAATTTCTTCAGTGGGCGGTGCTTCGGGAGTGATTATGATGTTGCTTTGTGACATATTTCTATAAATTTACAAATTTCGATATTTTCACTTTACTATTTCCGTCTTTCGTGATAAGATTTATTAGCAAATCAATTTTATCAGGAGTTTATGAAATGGAACTGTTTTATAAAATCGTTGAATCTGTTGGCGTTGTGGCTTTTTCAATTTCAGGTTCTATGGTTGCAATCAGAAGAAAAACGGATTTTTTCGGCGTTATTCTTCTTTCAATTATTACGGCTCTCGGCGGCGGACTTACACGAGACGTAATTTTCAGCTTCACTCCCCCAACGTTTTTTGATATGAAGGATTATCTTCTTATTTCGTTTATCGTATCAATTATCGTTTTTCTTTTCGCAAGAAAATTCAGCAATACTTATTTACATAACGAAACGAGAATTGAGCATATAAACGATATTTTCGACGCTTTGGGACTTGGTATTTTCGCGGTTATGGGTGTTAAGGCAGGAATTGAACACGGATATGCCGACGATGCTCTTATCAGTCTGACTTGCGGTCTTTTGACCTGTATCTGCGGCGGTATGTTAAGAGACGTGCTTACAAATTCAACGCCTTTCGTACTTGTAAAAAGAATTTATGCGTTAGCGGCTCTTGCCGGAGCGGCGGTTTATTACGTTTTATTTATTTACGGTGAACTAGTCGGAATCATTGACAGTCTTGCGGTTATTCTTGGTTTAACAACTACCTTTGTGCTTAGAATACTCTCGATGGTTTTCAAATGGAATATGCCAAAAGCAATTGACTAGTACAAAAGCAAATCCCTCCAAGTGAGTTCTTGGAGGGATTTTTTTATTCTAATCTTAATTTTTTGAGAATTTCAGGGTCGCAGGTATTTTCGGCAACAGAACCGATTTCAGCCCAGAGTTTATCTGCTTTTGCTTTCCATTCAGGGAATTGCTCGTAATGGTCGGGATAAGCGTCATAAAGTTTTCCGACTTTATCGCCATAGCCCAAGCCTTTTAACAATCTGCCGATTGTTGCAGGTTTGATTTTACCCTTTGCAATACCCTTTGCAACGCCTGTTACAATATCAGCAATATCCTTGCCTGAAAGATTGAGACCCGTATCCATTCCGCCAAGAAGTTTTTCGCTGAATATAATATCGTTTTCAAATAAGTACTCCGCTTCGTCGTAATCCATTGAGATTACTCCCATAAGAATCGGTCGCATTGAGTCAAAGTCTTTACCTTGTGCTGCCATATAACGCTTGTTGATGCTCCACATTCTTTCTTTTGTCAGGTATTTGTCGGATTTAAGAAGATTGGAGATAACCTCAACTGCAATCTGTCCTGCAACAAGAGATGAGGTGCAACCCTCACCGCAGGTTGGCTTTGTGTGACAAGCGGCATCACCCAAAGCTATAAATCCATCGTCAACAAGTGAATAAACTGAAGTGTGATAAGGAGTCATACCCTTTTCGATATGGCTGACTTTGTATTCAGGGAAGCTGACGTTTTTCATAAAGTCTTTCTTGAAGATTTCTTCAGCATAGGAATATGAATAAAATGCACCGATACCAAGAATTGCGCCGTTTGGATTATCTGACGGTGCTGACCAGGATTTGTACTGCATAAAGAAGCCGTCCAAATCACGAGGATTAAAGTCATTTTTAAGATATTCGGCATAATAAAGCACGACATAGAGAATATCTTTGTTTGTAAGTTTAAAATTACCAACAACTGATGTGTCCGGAAGTTTTGTACGGGCTACGGCAGGAATACCTGAGCAATCAGCCACGATTCGAGCAAATGCCTCACGTTCACCGTCGGCAGTATTATATTTAGCGCCGACAATTTTGCCGTCTTCATAGATAAAATCTGTAAATGACGCGCCGTAAATAATTTCAGCGCCTGCATTTTTTGCACGGTCAGCCATTGACATAATATAATCGTGCTTGTGCATACCGATAACGGGTGCTTCAGCACAAGCCTTTGGGTATCTGCCATAAGGTGAAAGCATTGTTGAATGTAAAAAACGGAATTCACGCAACGGGCTGTCTTCATCAGGAATTTCAAGGTCAAATTGAATCATTTCATCCTCACCCATATGAAAAACATCATATTCTCTTGAAACGTTTTCAGGCAATTGTTTTTCAATTACAAGTACCTTAAAGCCGTTTTTTGCCATTTGATAAGCAAACCAACAGCCAGTGGTTGATGCACCTACCACCAATACGTCGTATTTTTTCATAATAATCCCCCATAATTTTTTTTATAATTCAATTATCCCTTTATTTGCAGGCTTGCAAAGATATACGTTATCATATTTCTTTGCAAGTTTGTTGTAGCAATCCTCTGCTTTTTCTTTATCACTAAATAATCCGAAAACAGTAGGACCGCTACCGCTCATACAACAAGCATCTGCTCCGCATTTTCTCATAACGCCCTTGATATGAGGTCTTTTCGGCACTTCAACAGCCTGTTCAAACACATTGCCACAAAGGCTACATATTTTTTCATAATCACCACTTGCCACCGCCTCAATCATTGAAACTCGGTCAAGGTGACGGACTCTCGGCAGTTCATCAAACTGAGCGTAAGCCTCAGGAGTTGAAACGTCCTGTTTTGGCTTACAAAGTACAATATAACATTCGGGCAAGGTCTTTACAGGTGCGATTACATTACCAGTATTGAGTGCGATTGCAGTACCACCAGTAAGGCTGAATGGAATATCCGCACCAACCTTTGCGCCGATTTCGCAAAGTTCATTTATTGAAAGATTTGTATTATAAATTTTATTCAAGCAATAAAGCACACCTGCACCATCAGCACTGCCGCCGGCAGTACCCGCTGCCATTGGAATATTTTTTTCAATTTCAATGGTGACACCCTTGTCGGTAATATCACAAGTCTTGAAAAATGCATCGGCACATTTATATGCAATATTTTTTTCGTTGCAAGGAACACCCTCGCTGTCGCATTTTACTATTATTTTATTTTCACCGTTTTTGTCAACGGTAATTGTGTCGTACAAATCAACGGACTGCATAATCATAAACAAACTGTGATAACCGTTTGGGAGTCTTTTGAGAATATCAAGCATTAAATTGATTTTTGCCGCAGCTTTAACCTTCATTTTTAATTCTCCTTTTCAATTTTCATTAACATCGGTGTGCGTTTTTGGAAGAAAGTAATACATTCAAAGCCTGCTTCAATAGCGGCGTCGAGTGCTTTTTCCACATCACAAGCAAGATGCTCGGCAAAATGGGCATCGGAGCCGACTGTAACGTATCTTCCTCCGATTTCTTTAAATCTTCTGATAATATCGACTTCAGGTGAAAGTTTATTAAGAGGTTGGCGAAGCGCCGCCGTATTGATTTCAAGAGCGATACCTTTTTCTGCTGTCAATTTAAGAATTCGGTCAATCTGTTGGTCAAATTCGGACAAATCAATTTCAAGATTTGATTTTGAATAAAAATATCTTAAAGGATAAGTCAAATGTGCAAGAACGTCGAAATTGCCCCATTGAAGCATAATGATTATTTCGTCAAAATATTGTTTTAAAAGATTTTTTGCTTCGTCCATTGAAAGATTTTCCATAAAATAGAAATCTTCACCGCCGCGAAGATTATGAACGGAGCCGATTACCTGGTCATAATCATATCTGTTGATTATATCGTCAGCAGTTTCCGTGTCAAAAGCAGGTTGTCCGAGTTCAATTCCGTTCAGCACAATCATTTTTCCTCTGAAAGCAGAACGAACCTTTGATACCTCGAAAAACGCCTGAAAAATTCTCTTTTCATAATCAGGGTCACCTTTAAACTGGTCAACTTCACAATGGTCGGTAAAGGCAACCGCCCGAAGTTCAAGCACTTCCGCCTTTTCGCAGAAGAACGTAGCTGAATGATTTCCGTCAAAGGAATTGTCGGTATGAACGTGTAAATCCACAATATTTTTATACATAAACCTGACACCTCCGTATATACCTACAATAATTTTACTACATTTTCAAAATTTTTCAACTTAATTTACAAAAATAATAAACTAAAGTTTTTAAGTATTCACTTTTTTGATGATTTGTGATAAAATATATAAAAAAATT
>JAZQYK010000102.1:0-7307 GCA_045633505.1 Candidatus Fimenecus sp.
GGTTCTCGGCTCCCCTGAAAGGGGAGCTGTCGAGCGTATGCGAGACTGAGGGGTTTGTTGTTTAATTGAATAACCCCTCTGTCACTTCGTGACATCTCCCCTTTCAGGGGAGACAAGAGGGTGATATCACCATACAAAAGAACCCGACAAACTCAAATTTGCAAGCAACGTCAAAATGTGTTATACTTATTATATAATAGAATCAAAGGAGTACACAATGAGCAAAAGCAGTATTAGAAAACTGAAAAATCAAGTTGTTGAAGAATTGAGAGGACTGAAAATTAAGAACCTTTTCATTCTGTTTATTGCAGGAGTTATCAATTCAATCGGTGTTACAATGTTTTTAGCGCCTGTAAATCTATACGACAGCGGAATTTCGGGCACGTCAATGCTTCTGTGGCAGATTACTCCCGAACAATTTACACTTTCATTCTTCCTTGTTGTGATTAATATTCCGCTTTTCCTTTTCGGTCTGAAAAAGCAAGGGCTACAATTCACGGTATATTCCGTATGGACGGTCATTATCTATTCACTTTCATCTTTTGTAATCACTGACGTTTTGCCCGTTGACGTTGTATCGTCATCACCTTTTGCAGGGCAGGATTTAGTGCTTTGTGCAATATTTGGCGGTCTGATTTCAGGCGTCGGCAGCGGTCTTACAATTCGTTATGGCGGGGCTATTGACGGCATTGAGGTTATGGCTGTAATTTTCGCAAAAAAGCTGAATATGACTGTTGGTACATTCGTTATGATTTATAACGTCTTTTTATATATAATAATAGGTATAGTTTTCAAAAGCTGGGAATTGCCGCTTTATTCGATTATCACCTATGCTGTCGGCATTAAATCCGTTGATTTTATAGTTGAAGGTCTTGATAAAGCAAAATCCGTTATGATTGTTACTGACAAGGAAGAAGAAATTTGTGACGCGCTGAGCAACTGCTTCGGATACGGTGTAACCCAAATCCACGCAACAGGATATTACTCCGGTCAATCCCGTTCAGTTATTTATTTCGTTGTAAACAGATTTCAGATTGCTAAACTTAAAATGATTGTTTCAAGCATTGACTCCAATGCATTTATTACGATTTCAGAAACATCTGACGTATTGGGCAGCAGTTTGAAGGGGAAAAATTAAATATATATAATATGTATAGAAAAAGCGGAGTCAATCGACTCCGTTTTTGATTATAAAAAACAATGCCCACCAAAAGCGGTGAGCATTGAAAAATACATATAGTCTTTTATCTCTTTGAGAACTGAGGTGCACGACGAGCGCCTTTGAGACCGTATTTCTTTCTTTCCTTCATTCTTGGGTCTCTTGTTAAGAAACCTGCCTTCTTGAGTTCAGGACGAAGGTTTTCGTCATACTGAAGAAGAGCACGAGAAAGACCGTGACGGATAGCACCAGCCTGACCTGTAACACCGCCGCCGCCTACACGGCAAACGATATCGAACTTATCAGTTGTTCCTGTAAGAGCAAGAGGCTGACGAACGATGAGTTTAAGTGTTTCAAGACCGAAATAATCGTCGATATCTCTGTCGTTGATTGTGATTTTACCTGTACCTGCATATACACGAACACGAGCTACAGATTTCTTTCTTCTACCAGTACCGTAGAAATATGGATTTGTTTCGTACATAATTTATAGCCTCCCTTTCTTAGAATTCTCTTGTTTCAGGTTTCTGAGCAGCATGCTTGTGCTCTGAACCACGGTAAACACGAAGACGAGTGAGAGCTTCACGGCCGATTACTGTATCAGGAATCATACCCTTAACAGCCTTTGTTACTGCGAACTCCGGCTTTGTCTGCATAAGAGTCTTATACTTAACTTCTTTCATGTTACCAACATAACCTGTGTGATGATAGTACATTTTCTGTTCAAGCTTGTTACCTGTAAGAACAACCTTTTCTGCATTGATGATGATTACGTGGTCACCACAATCAGCATGAGGAGTGAATGTTGGCTTGTGCTTACCTCTGAGAAGAACAGCAGCTTCAGCAGCTACGCTACCGAGAGTTTTGCCTGCTGCGTCAAGCACATACCAGTTACGGGTAATGTCGCCCTTTTTTGGCATATAAGTTGACATAGAACTTACCTCCGAATATTATTTTTAATTGCTCGAAAATTATAACAAAGGTTTTTTATAAAGTCAACACATTTTTTATAAAATTTAACGAGATAAATGCAAATCTCTTGTTTTTTCTTATTTTCTCTTTTTTTCATATGTTTTTCTTTTTTATTATTTTTAAAAATATTTGTTTACTTTTGCATAAATTTGAGATAAAATGTTGGTAATATAGTACAATGCAAAAAATGGTGAGAGTAACCTCGCCACACTACACAAATCTCGTTCACCGCAAGGTGAACATATCGAAATTGAATGAAATGAAACTATATCGAATTTATCGTAAGATAAATATATCGAGTGTGATTTATCACACATATCGACTTCTGTTTTATCGATATAAATTCCTGACGGAATTTTCGATATGATATTGATAACTCAATATCTCGATATATTACTTTGCAACTCGATATGTTTGCTATCGCAAACGAGAATTTATAAAGAAATTTTAAACAAAGGGTACAATTATGCAGAAGTTATTAAGTCTTGTCCGTGCGGCAGTTGACAAATACAATATGATTGAAAACGGTGACAGAATTGCCGTTTGTGTTTCAGGCGGAAAAGACAGCGTGGTTATGCTTTTGTGCCTTGCAAACCTTAAAATTTTCTATCCTAAAAAGTTTGACCTTTGTGCAGTTACTCTTGACCCTCAATTTCACGGCAAATGCGCAGATTATTCCGAAATTCAAGAAATTTGCCGTAAATATGATATACCATATATAATAAAGGCGACTGAATTGTATCACATTATCTTTGAAGAAAGAAAAGAGAGTAATCCTTGCAGTTTGTGTGCAAGAATGAGACGGGGACTTTTACACGATACCGCAAAGGAATTGGGTTGCAACAAAATAGCGTTAGGTCATCACATGGACGATGCCGCGGAAACCTTTATTATGAACCTTTTCGGCAACGGCAGGGCTGAATGCTTCTCCCCCGTTTCATATCTTTCAAGAAAAGATTTGTATATGATTAGGCCAATGATTTTTGCCTATGAAACAGATATCACAAGAGTTGCAAACAAGGAAAACGTGCCCATCGTTAAAAGCGAGTGTCCAGCCGACGAAAAAACCAACAGAGAAGACACTAAAAATCTTCTTGTTGAATTGGAAAAGAGATACCCTGCACTCCGTCAGAAAATAGTTGGTGGTATGCAGAGAGGTAATATCAGCGGTTGGGGAATTGAATGAATGCAAAATGAAGCATTTGCGGTGGGAGCAAGCCCCCGCCATACACTATTTCTTTGACATTGATATATTTATATGGTAAAATATTAGGTAATTTATTTTGATTTCTATTTGGAGATGATATAGATGAAATACGTTGTAGTTTTATATGACGGAATGGCTGACTATCCCGTTCCGCAATTTGATGGCAAGACACCTATGATGTTGGCTAAAAAGCCTAATTTTGACTCTCTTGCAAAAAAAGGTACAGTAGGTCTTGTAAAAACTGTTCCTGACGGAATGAAACCCGGTAGCGACGTTGCTAATATGAGTGTTATGGGCTTTGACCCATCAATTTATTACACAGGAAGAAGTCCACTTGAGGCTGCAAGTATCGGTGTTGACCTTAAAGATACTGATGTTACTCTTCGCTGTAACGTGGTTACTCTTTCTGATGAAGAAAACTATGCTGACAAGACTATGGTTGACTACTGCGCTGACGATATTTCAACTGAAGAAGCTGAAAAGATTATTGCTACTGTGCAAGAACATTTCGGTAACGATATTTATAAATTCTATAGTGGTGTAAGTTATCGTCATTGCCTTGTTTGGGACAAGGGCACAACTGACCTTGGTAATATGACTCCCCCACACGATATTTCAGGCAGAGTTGTTGGTGAATATCTTTCAACGAGCGGAAACGCAACTGACCTGATTAGAATGATGAAAGAAAGCTACGATTTGCTTAAGGACCATCCTGTTAATATTGAAAGAATCAAGAACGGTAAGCGTCCTGCAAACTCAATCTGGCTTTGGGGCGAAGGCAAAAAGCCTGCACTTTCACCGTTTGAAGAATTATACGGTATTAAAGGCGCTGTAATTTCAGCGGTTGACCTTCTTAAAGGCATCGGCAAATGCGCAAAAATGGAAACACCTGACGTAGAAGGTGCAACGGGCTACATAGATACTAACTTCGTAGGCAAGGCAGAGGCCGCAGTTGAGGCTCTTAAAAACGGTTGCGATTACGCATATATTCACATTGAAGCTCCTGATGAATGTGGACACAGACGTGAAGCGGAAAACAAAGTCCGTGCTATTGAAATTATCGATGAACAGGTATTGCCTATTCTCTTTGACGGTCTTAAAGAATATGAAGATTACAAAATTATGATTCTTCCCGACCATCCGACACCAATCGTTACTGCAACTCACGCTTCTGACCCTGTTCCGTTTATGATTTATCATAAGAATGATGAAGTGGATGGTGTTGACACGATTAACGAAGAAACAGCAAAGGCAACAGGACTTTTTGTAGAAAGTGGCGTTGCACTTATGAAGAAATTTTTGGAGGACTGATTAAAATGAGTTATAAAATAGAAACTAATTGCGTACAAGGTGCTTATCGCCCAAAAAACGGTGAGCCAAGAGTACTCCCAATCAACCAGAGTACAACGTTTAAATATGATACAAGTGAGGCTATGGCTAAACTTTTTGACCTTGAACCAGGTTATATGTACACTCGTCTTGCAAACCCTACAAGCGATATGGTTGCACAAAAAATCACAATGCTTGAGGGTGGTGTTGCAGGTGTGCTCACATCTTCAGGACAGGCTGCTAACTTCTTCTCACTTATCAACATTATGGGTGCAGGTGACCACTTTGTTAGTGCCGCAACAATTTATGGCGGTACATTTAACCTTTTCAATGTTACAATGAGAAAACTTGGTATTGAAGTTACATTTGTTGACCCCAATGCAAGCGAAGAAGAAATTCAGGCTGCTTTCAAGCCTAACACAAAGGCACTTTTCGGTGAAACTATCGCAAATCCATCACTTGATATTCTTGATATTGAAAAATTTGCAAAGGTTGCTCACGCTAACGGTGTTCCCCTTATTATCGACAACACCTTCCCTACTCCAATCAACTGCCGTCCGTTCGAATTTGGTGCTGATATCGTTACACATTCAACTACTAAATATATGGAAGGTCACGCTAACATCATTGGCGGTGCAGTTATTGACAGCGGTAACTTTGACTGGGAACAAAACGACAAATTCCCCGGACTTACACAGCCTGATGAAAGCTATCACGGTGCTGTTTATACAAAGGATTTCGGCAAGGCAGGTTACGTTACAAAAATCGTTGCACAGCTTCTTCGTGACTACGGTTCAACTCCTGCTCCGCAGAATTCATATTATCTCAATTTAGGTCTTGAAACACTTCATCTTCGTATGGAAAGACATTGCTCCAATGCGCTTGCAGTGGCAAAATATCTTGAAAACAATGACAAGATTTCTTGGGTTAACTACCCTGCTCTTCCCGGCAACAAGTATTATGACCTTGTACAGAAATATATGCCAAAGGGCACTTGTGGTGTTGTTTCATTCGGTGTTAAGGGTGGCAGAGATGCGGCAGAAAAATTTATGAATTCACTTAAACTTGCGGCAGTTGTTACTCACGTTGCAGATGCAAGAACTTGTGTACTCCACCCTGCATCATCAACTCACAGACAGTTAAGTGATAGTGAACTCGTTGAATGTGGCGTTTCACCTGACCTTATCAGATTTTCAGTTGGTATTGAAAATGTTGATGACATTATCGCTGATATTGAACAGGCACTCCAGCAAATATAAAACAATCGGTAACTCAAAACGAGTTACCGATTTATTTTTTTGTACAATAAAGTTTGTAAAAATTTGTACAATGTCACAAAAATCTATATTTTGTATTTTTTTGTAGAAATTTCACTTTACAAGGGCATTATGTAGTGGTATGATGAATGTGATTAAAAATCAATTTTTAATAAAAACGGAGGATGTAAAAATGAAAATGGTTTACAACGTTAAAGACAAGCCAAAGTTTCCACAACTTCTTGTCTTTGCATTCCAACAACTTCTCGCAATTATGGCTGCTACAATCGCAGTTCCTGCAATCGTAGGTAACGGTATGACAGCATCTGCCGCTCTTTTCGGCGCAGGTGCAGGTACAATTATCTACCAGTTATTCACAAAATTCAGAAGCCCTGTTTTCTTAGGCTCATCATTTGCTTTCATCGGCTCAATGTTTGCAGCTTTTGCAGGTGCAACGTCAATGCAGTTAGGATATTTAGGTCTTCTTATTGGTGCTCTTTTTGCAGGTCTTGTTTACGTAATTCTTGCTATTGTTGTTAAAATTGCTGGTGTTAACTGGATTAACAAGCTTATGCCTGCAGTTGTTATCGGACCAACGGTTGCTCTTATCGGTCTTTCACTTTCAGGTGCCGCTATTAAAGACGTATTCTCATACGGTCCACAGGATAGCAACGGCTCATTCATTATGACAACAAACATCTGGGTTTCACTCATTTGTGCTCTTGTTACTCTTTTTGTAGTTGTTATTGTTTCAACATACGGCAAAAAGATGGCTAAGCTCATTCCATTCATTATTGGTATTCTTTCAGGCTACGTAGTTGCTCTTGTATTTACAGTAATCGGTAAAGCAACCGGCAACGACGCTTTGATTGCTCTTGACCTTGCTCCGTTTGAAGCTCTTGTTGCTGACGGTATCACACTCAAAACATTCATTGCTGTACCTGAGTTCACTTTCCTTACAGCAATCGACGGTGTTAAGGATTTTGATTGGTCTTACGTTGCAACTGTTGCAGTTGCTTATGTTCCTGTTGCATTTGTTGTTTTTGCTGAACATATTGCTGACCATAAAAACCTTTCATCAATTATTGAGCAGGACCTTCTTGAAGACCCAGGCCTTCACAGAACACTTCTCGGTGACGGTATCGGTTCATTCGTTGGTGCTGTATTCGGCGGTTGCCCAAATACAACTTACGGTGAATCAGTTGGTTGCGTTGCTATCACCAAAAACGCATCAGTTGCTACAATCACAACAACTGCTGTTATTGCAATGCTCATTTCATTCATCTCACCTTTCGTTGCTTTCCTTGATTCAATTCCGGGCTGTGTAATGGGCGGTGTTTGCATTACTCTTTACGGATTTATCGCAGTTAGCGGTCTTAAAATG